>CAMYLP010000014.1:36614-38248 GCA_947259245.1 uncultured Patescibacteria group bacterium | reverse complement strand
CAGTGCACCGAACGAACAGTTCAACTACCTCGCCTCGTACACGTGCCAGTGGATAGACTCCTCGTGGAAGTGCGGCTGTCAGACCAGCTCGTGCACGAGCCCCGCATGGCAGCTGCAGGTGTACAGTCAGACGAGTGGTGGTGGAAGTACTCCTGTCAAACCTTCCGGTGACTTCATCACAGACATTGACTTTGAAAATCACGCACACAACACGCTGTACACGACGACGCTTGTAGACAAGGATTTCAGGGCGATGCTCACGAGCGGGAGTTGGGGTGGGTCGATCACCGCAAACAATAATGACCATAGCGAAATTTACATCGTTAACGATCCGTTAGGGATTCATGGTAAAGTTCTTCGGAGCACCTACTTCGCAAACACGAGTGGAAGCAGGCTCAATGCACGAGACCACTTCAGTCGCGAACATTACAATTTGACGCCTATTGGGGGAAATAGTGCCGCGATCGACTATCCAAAGTCAGCGTACGCCGACAGCAACTATGCGCCTGGTCGTCCCCCAGGTGAGCCGGGAGAGCAGGCTGATAGACGGGAGAAGGACTCCAGTCAACGTCGATACGATGAGCTGTATGCGTCTGTCGACATGATGTTAAGTCCAGATTGGGAGACTGTTCCCTTTCATAAACTTTGGGGTTTGAATTCAGGAACGCCCGAACAAGCATCGCATGGGGTAACACCATGCTACAACACAGAAGGATACTATGGCCTACTCACTTGGCTACTGATTACTGGACCGGAGTGGGACACACGCGGTGACTCAGGCAGTGTTGGGTCTATGGCTATGTATGAGTACAACGCTGAGCGAATATTCATTAACCGCTGGCTTAACAGAAACAACCCAACAGTTACCGACCGGAAGAATATGAGTCCTGAAGATTATTATATTCCGCCAAAAGGACAGTGGTTTACCGTCGAAATACGAGCCAAACTCAACACCGCTGACAACGTGTATCGCCAGGTGCTAGACACTTCTCCGAAGGTGTGCGGGCCCGGTGGCAATACGATTGATATTCCAGGAGGGTATCGAGCTGACATGCCGACGAGCGGTGATCTTCAGGATGGTGTCATAGAGGTGTGGGTAACAGACCCACGTAGTGTTGCGCAGGGAGGCACCAACGGTGTTCCAAAGAAAATGTACCAAAGTTTTCTTCGCCAGCGATGGTGGAACTACCTAAAGTACACGCACTTTACTCTGCAAGACTGGAACAACAACAACGCCAACCTCAACCAGTATCGTCCCAAGCACAATCAATACTTGTACTACGATAATGTGCGTGTCTCCGAGCAGCCCATCACCCACTAACATGCCCACCACCTTCCGTACATTCCTCAGTGTCCTCGTGACCTTCCTCATCCTCGGGAGTCTCCACGCCCTCACCCTCCTTGCAACCCCCACTGCCACACAGGCAGCCACAAACTGCAGTCTCCTCAACGCAAACGAGGTCACCCCCACGGGCTTCGGTACGAGCTACAACCTCTTCAGCGCACAGAAGGAACTCCTCATCTCCGTACTCTGCGAAGAACCCGGCACCATCACGGTGTCCTCAGGGAACAACGAGTCCACCACGTGGGTGTACGGTACCGGCTACCTGTACAAGAACAACCAGTGGACCCCC
>CAMYLP010000014.1:14067-36557 GCA_947259245.1 uncultured Patescibacteria group bacterium | reverse complement strand
TACCTCGCCTCGTACACGTGCCAGTGGATAGACTCCTCGTGGAAGTGCGGCTGTCAGACCAGCTCGTGCACGAGTCCCGCATGGCAGCTGCAGGTGTACGATCGAATGGACACGGGTGGCTCAACGACCGTGGACCCGAATGCTGAGGAGATAAATTTCTATGTGGATTTTGAACATCGTGCATTAGGTCCCTACAAAGAGGCAGACCTACGCGCTGATTTTAATGTAAACGTAAACGGCTACAACGACACAGTGCACGGACCTGACTATAATTCCACTTTCATCGCTAATGACCCCGTAGCATCTGGGCGTGGCAGGGTGCTTGAAATAACACGTACCGCCGGACGTGGTGGAATGGGTGCTGCTGCTGGAGGTGCTAGTTTTAGAGCAGACTTCCCAGCTGCAGACGAATACTACTTTGCATATGATACGTTTGTACATAACAAAGCCACCGGCGGGTATGATTTTTGGTACCCACTCCAAGAGAAGCAACCATCCTTGATAACAGGCACCAAGCTTCAGTCATCCCATCCCGGGGATAATCCCTCAGGCGATGAATCCGGACTACTCGCCTTCAACGCGGGGATACAGTTTATGTCTGGTGCGTACTCCGGTCGCGGTACGGGAGGCTTCGACGGGTATGGGGTAACCACTCCACTGTTTCATAATGTCTATACCACGTGCGGAAATCCCGGGGTGCCGATGTTGTTCTGGGATATAGATGATCCCACAAATGGCAATCCGAGTCACCTTTGCAGCGATAATGGGAACCCCGGGGGTACATACTATCTTCCTAGTGGGTCATGGATAACGGTAGAAGTACGTGTGAAGCTGAATACAGCAGACGCTACTCCATCATACAATCCAGGAACCGACCTTCAGGATGGCTTGATGGAGGTTTGGGTGTCTGATGCGTCAAAGCGTTATTCATCCAAGAAAGTTTTTTCAAGAAACATGAGATGGAGAGTTGTAAACACCGTACACATAGACGGTATATTTTTCTATGACTACTATGGAGGCAATGTCTCATTACCTGAGAATCGTCCTCCACACGATCAGTCACGTTACTATGACAACTTCGTTGTCTCGACCAAGCCGATCACCCACTAACATGCACACCACCCACACGCACCTCACCCTCACAGTGGCACTGCTTGCCACGCTCAATGTGACAGCGTAACAGCTGCATCATCTGCACGCCGTTTATACAATTCAACGCTGTCGTGCGTCAGCGTTCTTGCTACAATGACCAGCATGTCAGACAGTACGACGTTCCCCGGTTTTTACCGGCTATTCTCCGGCCGTGCACTGCTCACATTGCCTGCATACCTCGTGGGGGTATTCATGCCGATCTTTCTCTACGAACTTTTCAATAGATCCGAAGTAGCGCCGTTTCTCTTTTATACAGTCGGCTACAGCCTGTATTTGCTACTGCTTCCTTTTGGCGCACGCACGCTCAATAAACGTGGTTACCGTCTATCGATCGCAATGAGTACCGTCTGGAACACATTGTACTATGCAGCTCTTGCCGCGCTGGGTCTCGGTCTGTTTGCAGGAGATTACATTTGGCTTGGTTTGGGAGCCTCCGTTCTCGCTATCGTCCTGTTCCGCTTGCACTACTGGTTACCGTACCACGTGGAAGTTGCATCACTCACACGCAAGCAGAACAGAGGACGAGCAGTCTCTCTTATACTGTCCATGATCACCGTTGCTGGGGTGTTCGGTCCGTTCCTCGGTGGTGTGATCATAGAACAGCTTGGTTTCCCGATAGCCTTTATGGTTGTCGCCGGAGCGTCGCTTCTTGCTGCGATCCCATTTTCACTGTTGCCGAAGCAGCATGAGCACTATGATTGGACGTATGCGCAGACGTGGCGTAAGCTTGTGAGCAAGAAATATCGTCCACTGACACTTGCAATGGTTGCTAACGGTGCAGAAAATGTAGTTGGTATAGTTGTGTGGCCATTGTTTATCTACCTACTTCTTAACGCCGACTATCTTGCAGTGGGTGCTGTTTCGAGCCTCATCGTAGGTGCCACGATCGCGCTCCAAATGATGGCGGGACAACACCTAGATGCTGCGAGAGGGAGGGGTAACATGCTAAGAGTCGGAAGTGTACTTGCGGCGCTCGGCTGGATTACGAAGATTTTTGTTGTCTCAGCGTTCCAAATCTTTGTCGCGGGTCTGTACCACAATTTCGCGCGCATTTTCACTAAGACCCCAGTTGATACAATATATTACGATATTGCAGCAGACAGCGGCCACTATATAGATGAACTAACCGTACTTCGCGAAATGGCCATACAAATTGGTCGTATCCTAGCACTCATGGGTGCACTACTACTATCTCTCCTCGTCGCAGTCCAATGGACATTTGCGCTTGCAGCGGTAGCGGCGCTCATACTCAACGCCTTGTACGCACAGCATGAGGTGCACAGGGTGTAGAAAAGCTTGCGCACTGAAGCCAGCTCATGTATAGTGCTTGAGCTTATGCGCCACCTTGAGGTGGCCACCATGTCCCAAGGTAGAAGCGGCTCGGGACCTCTGGACCACATGCCTTACTGGTGAATGGTTCAGTATAGGCTTTTTTAGTACAAAACGTGTGAAATACATTCTTGCTACAAAACAATACATGACACAGGTCTTCGATGAGGAGGGCCGTGTCCACCCCACTACAGTTCTTGCTGCGGGTCCAAATACGGTCACGCAGGTGAAGACAAATGAAAAAGATGGTTACAGTGCCGTTCAGGTCGGTTTTGGCGACCGGAAGGAGAAGAATGTCAACAAACCACAGCGCGCAAAAGGCAACTTCCGACATGTACGGGAGTTTCGTGCGAAAGAAGGTGAGGAGCTGTCGGTTGAGCAGGGTGCGGTACTCAGCGCCGACGAAGTTTTTGAGGTCGGTGATTCAGTAGTCGTTTCAGGACTCTCAAAAGCAAAGGGGTTTCAAGGTGTCGTGAAGCGACACGGTTTTCACGGGGGACCACGCAGTCACGGTCAGAAGCACACAGAACGCAGTCCGGGCAGCATTGGCGGCGGTCTTCGCAATCGGGTTCCAAAAGGTATGAAGATGGGTGGACGCACTGGTGGTCGTCGTGTCACGGTGAAGAATTTGAAGGTTGTCGGCATCGACAAGGACAAGAACCTCCTCTTCGTTGAGGGGGCGGTTCCCGGTCGTCGCGGCACGCTTGTCGAGGTACGCGGTGCATAAACACACATGAGCATGGATGCAAAAGTATACAATACGCGGGGCAAGGCAGCAGGAAAGGTAACGCTTCCGGAGAGTGTTTTCAATGTGGCATGGAACCAAGATCTTGTACATCAGGTGGTGACCGCAATGCACGCAAACGCACGCACACCGATAGCGCACACGAAGGATAGAAGCGAGGTATCAGGCACCGGTAGGAAGCCATGGAAACAGAAGGGTACTGGTAATGCCCGACACGGTTCACGCAGGAGTCCCATTTGGCGCACTGGTGGCGTGGCACATGGTCCACGCAACGAGAAAAGCTACGCGCAGAAGGTAAACAAGAAAATGCGCGCAAAAGCGCTCTATGCAGTGCTATCAAAGAAACTAAAGGACGGCGAAGTACTGTTTGTGGACACGCTTGCGTTCGACGCACCAAAGACCAAGGAAGCAAAGGATGTACTTGCAGCACTTTCAAAGGTCGATGGCTTCAGCGACATGTTCACAAAACGTAAAAATGCAGCACTCATCGCGGGAGTGAGCACGAACGAGGCGGCGGTAAAAAGTTTCCGCAACTTCGGTAACCTTCAGCTTGAGCAGGTACGTAACTTAAACCCTGCGGACCTCCTGAAGTACAAGTACCTGGTTATCGCAGATGCAGAGGAAGCAGTGAAAGCGCTCGAGGCGCGTGGCAGCAAGCAAACAACATAGGCATATGGCACTGTTTAGCAAAAAAAATGAAGAGAAGAAGGTCCCAGCAAAGGAGAAGAAACCTGCTGCAAAAAAAGCTGATAAGCCAAAGGAGAAAAAGGCGAAGAAACCGTCGAGTGATGCAGGGGCAAATCTCACGAAAGCACCAGGACGCATTTTGACTGCACCACGCATAACCGAGAAGGCCGCATACATGACCGTTAACAATACGTACGTTTTTGAAATAGCGCGCGACGCGACAAAGCGTGATGTGGTTGCCGCCATCAAGGCGCTCTATAAGGTGACACCGCGAAAGGTCAACGTAGTGAACAAAAAGCCGCGTGCCTACGTTGCACGGTACCGTAACCGTCGCGGTATGAAGAGCGGTATGAAGAAGGCCTACGTGTTCTTGAAGAAAGGCGACAAGATAGACCTTGCATAGCATATGAAAAAATATCGACCAACAACAGCATCACGACGCCACATGACCACCCGTTCATACAAGAAGGTGGTGACAAAGTCGACGCCGCACAAGAAGCTCACAAAAGGTGGCAAGCGCGCGGTGGGACGTAACAGTGCGGGACGTATCACAAGCCGTCATATGGGGGGAGGACACAAACGCAAGTACCGCGCTGTTGATTTCAAACTCGACAAAAAGAACATTCCTGCAAAGGTGGAGACCATTGAGTACGATCCAAATCGAAGCGCATATATAGCACTCCTCTGCTATGCGGATGGTGAACGGCGCTACATACTCGCATACAAGGGCATGAAGACTGGCGGTACATTCATAGCAGCAGAGGATGCCAAACCAACAGTGGGCGTACGCATGCCCATGCGCGAGATTCCCATCGGTCTTGAGATACACAACATTGAAACGAAGCCCGGTGCCGGAGCAAAGCTCGCGCGAAGTGCGGGAAGTGCGGCTATGATCATCGCACAGGATGGTACACACACACACCTGAAAATGCCCTCAAGTGAAGTACGTAAGGTGAACAGCAACGGCTGGGCGACCATAGGTACCGTCTCAAACGAAGAGCACCAGCTCATAACACTCGGCAAAGCCGGACGGAGTCGCTGGCTCGGAAAGCGGCCGACAGTACGCGGTAACGCAATGAACCCAGTTGACCACCCACACGGTGGAGGTGAGGGACGCCAAGGACGTGGTCACCGTCGCGCGCGCAGTATATTCGGAAAACCGACAGGGAAGGGTCATAAGACACGAAAGCCAAACAAGTACAGCGATTCACTCATCGTGACTCGTCGTAAGGTGGGCAAAAGACGTAAATAACAAATTGACATTAGTTTGGGCCGCGCGTAGTATGTGCGCAGCTCAGGCCGAGCATTTTTTAATACCATGTCACGATCACTTAAAAAAGGACCATACGTAGATCCACGTATCTTGAAAAAGATCGCTGGTAAGAAACCACAGGAGACGGGTGCTATTAAGACCTGGTCGCGTGCGTGTACCATATCACCGGAGATGGTCGGCTTCACATTTGGTGTACACAACGGGAAGGACCATATAGATGTATTCTGTACCGAGGAGATGGTTGGCCACAAGCTTGGTGAGTTCTCCCCCACGACTACATTCATGAGGCATGGTGGTAAGATCCAGAAGGAACTGGAACAGGCACGTAAGGAGGCAGAAATTCAGGCGGCAAAATCTGCAAAAGCAGCCGCGGCAAGTTAAGCAAGTACTATGAAGGCCTTTCTCAAGAACAATAGACAATCTCCACGTAAGGTACGCCTCATTGCTGACGTTGTACGTGGGCGAACCGTATCAGATGCGCTTGTTGAACTTGAGCACATGTCACAGAAGGGTGCGCGTACCATGAAGAAGCTCATTGAATCTGCCGTTGCCAATGCCCAGCAAGATAATGCGAATATTCGTCCTGAGAATCTGTTCGTACGCACCGTGACAGTGGACAAAGGTATCACCTACACACGATACATGCCACGCGCATTTGGTCGTGCCACACCCATCAACCGCGAGTGTTCTCACATACGCATAGGTCTTGGACTCAAGGGTGAGGTTGCTTCGGCACCAAAGGAGACACCACAGAAGAATGAAACAAGGAGCGACGCGGTCACGAAGAAAAAGCCCGTCACAGAGGCAAAGCCGAAGACCACAAAGAGTGCGAAGACGACCGTGGCAAAGAAGACGACCGTGGCAAAGAAGGCAACAAAGCGCAAGAAATCTGCAGATATACAAGAAGAACCAGCACGTACGTAAATTTAGCAATACATACTATGACACACGTAGCACATCCATACGCACAACGACTCGGGATAATCCGCGACTGGAAAAATCGCTGGTTCGTAACCGACCGCGCACGCTTTCGAGAGTACCTGAAGACGGATACGCTGATTCGTGAATGGCTCCAGAAGCGCCTCAAGGGCATGTATGTTTCCGATATAGAGATAGAGCGTGGGGCAAACTCGTTTCGCATCATCGTAAAGACCGCACGACCCGGCATGTTGATAGGGCGCAGTGGTGAGGGTGTTCAGAAGCTTAACAAGGAACTGCACCATAAACTTGCCAGCATGCAACTTTCGGAGATGCCCAAACTTAAACTCGATATCGAGGAGGTACGCGCACCAGAAGCAAATGCTCAGATCGTTGCAGAGATGGTTGCGGAGGGACTTGAAAAACGAATGCCCTTCCGTCGTGTCCTGAAACAGACGGTTGACAAGGTGATGGCAAACCGCGATGTGCAGGGCGTCCGCATTTCTATTGCAGGGCGTATTGGGGGAGCCGAGATGAGTCGCAGTGAAGAGATAAAAAAGGGGCGCGTACCTCTGCAGACCCTACGGGCAAATATTGAATTTGCCCGCGCCGAGGCATACCTTGCGTACACTGGACTTGTCGGCATCAAGGTGTGGATATACAAAGGCGAGGTCTTTGATAATGAAGATGCGAGAACGTAAACACCATGTTGTTACCAAAGAAAGTTAAATACCGTAAGCAGCAGCGGGGACGCAGAAGCATCCAGTACCGTCACAAGGCCACACGCGGCATCACGGTTGCCTTTGGCGCTTACGCTCTAAAAGCAGCGGAGCAGGGGCGCATTCGTTCCAACCAAATCGAGGCAGCTCGACGTACCATTAGTCGTGCAATGGGTAAGACAGGCCGCATATGGATTCGCATATTTCCTGCGCGACCGTACACACAGAAGGCGGCTGAAGTTGGTATGGGCAAAGGTAAGGGAGACGTTGAGGCATATGAGGCTCCCGTACTTCCGGGAACCGTTCTCTTTGAGATAGACGGAGTCAGTGAAGAGATGGCACGCGAGGCGTTGCGAAAGGCGGGTGCGAAATTACCCATTAAGACACGTTTCATCATACGCGAGCAGTAATGAATCTTGCAGCCGAACAGGCCGCATGGTATACCCTAAGACCATGAGTAAACAGCAAAAAGCAGTGGAAGAGCTCACCAAAAAGAGCGAGACAGAGTTGAAAAAACTTCTGGCCGAGAAGCGCGAGTCACTACGTGACTTTCGGTTCAGTATGCAGGGCAGCAAGATACGCAATACGAAGCAAGGGGTACAGTTGCGCAAGGAAATCGCTCGTATTCTATACATTCTCGGCACACGAGAAAAAGCAACTAGTAAATAAATATGACAGCAAAAGGCACAAAAAAGACAGAAGCACCAAAAACCGGTAGAACCTTCTCTGGGGTTGTTGTTTCGGACAAGATGCAGGATACGGTTGTGGTTGCGGTTACACGTTTTGTACAACACCCCAAGTACCGAAAATTCCTGAAAATGGTGAAAAGGTACCACGCACATGATCCTGGTAACACGAAACACGAGGGTGATAAAGTCGAGATAGCAGAATGTAAGCCGATGAGCAAGACAAAGACATTTAGGGTGATAGAGCGCACGTAGTACAGAGTCGACACGTATGATACAGCCACAATCCATAGTAAAGATAGCAGACAATACCGGAGCCAAGGTCGGACGTGTCTTCAAGGTGCTTGGAGGGAGTAAAAAGAGGTACGCTCGGGTAGGCGACATCGTCGTACTCTCTGTACAGGTCGCAGAGCCACGCAAGATGGTGAAGAAGAAAGACGTACTACACGCTGTTGTTGTTCGTACGAAGCAGCCGACGCGTCGCAAGGACGGCAGTTACATCAAGTTCGATGAGAATGCAGTTGTTATCATTGACAAAGAGAAGAAGGAGCCACGGGCCAACCGTGTGTTCGGTCCCATCCCTCGTGAGATAGCGGAAATGGGATACCAGCGTATCGCGTCGCTCGCACCTGAAGTTTTGTAATACTATGCGAATCCACAAAGGAGACAACGTGGCGATAATCGCCGGCAAGGACAAAGGAAAGACCGGTAAGGTACTTCGTGCACTGCCGCGTGAGATGAAGGTGATCGTCGAGGGTATCAACGTGCAGAAGCACCACCAGAAGACCAAGAAGGATACAAAACAGGGTGGCGGTATTGTTGACGTTTTCGCGCCCGTTCATGTATCGAACGTGCAGCTTGTAGACCCTAAGGAGAACAAGCCGACCCGTGTCACTATAGAGAAGGACGACGCAGGTAAAAACGTACGTGTCGCAAAGCAGAGTGGTACAAAACTCAAGTAACATGGAGACTTATATAGAAAAACAAAAGACCGTGTTTGACACTCTTAAGGGTGATTTTGGTTACAAGAACACCATGGAGACTCCTAAGGTGGAAAAGGTGGTCGTATCAACCGGCATTGGAAAAGTCGCTGATCCAAAGAAGATCGAGGTGATACAGGACCGTATAGCACGTATCACGGGTCAGAAGGCGGCACCGCGGGGTGCCAAGAAAAGCATCGCTTCGTTCAAGGTGCGCGAGGGCGATATCGTGGGCTATCAGATAACACTACGTGGTTCCCGTATGCAAGATTTTCTCGACAAGCTCATTCACATCGCACTGCCACGCATGCGTGACTTCCGCGGTTTGAAGCCATCAGCTATCGACGAGCTTGGCAACATCACCATCGGCATCCCAGAGCACACCATATTTCCGGAGACATCCGATGAAGACCAGCGCGACGTTTTCGGCATGTCTGTGACCATTGTGACAACTGCAGACGACAAGAAAGAGGCTGAAGCCTACCTCCGACACCTCGGACTACCCCTCAAAAAGGAACAATAGAAAGACCGCCCACAAGGGCGGTTGCTTGTATCCGCTCGATGCATGATACACTGCATACATTAACGGTAACCTAATGCATCATGTTTGGATTTGGAGAAAAACCTAAGACCGACGATGAGTTTTCGGAAAAAGAAAAAGAGGTGAGTGACTTATTTAGCAGAAACAAACCAAAAACAGACGATGAGTTTTTAGATGAAGCGATGCAGAACACGGTTGTTGAAGAGATCCCTTCTGAAGGCAAGGAGGTGGAAATGGAAGGTAGTGTTGATGCCGCGAATGAGCCTACACTAGACGAGAAAATTGTTCGGGCAGGTGGTGGCGGTGGCGACAGCGGTGAGGGTGCTCCTGATGAGGATGTTGATGAGTACGAAGAGGATTCACCTGAGGAATCCGACAACAAAAAGGAAGCGTAAGCTAGTGCTATTCAGTTTTCTTGAGACAGCCTGCTGGCGCTATTTGCTGTAGGACACCATTGACATTGGTATAGCACCCTGCTAGTATGGTGCTCGTGCTTCTTTGAGTGCGTATGTAGATCCGTCGCCTCCTTTCGGGACGACTCGAAAAAAGTTGACGCGATATCTACTTACCTCATACGAGAATCATGACCGCGGAAGACCCCGTGGATTGTTCAAATACTTATACATATGGCAAAAAAGTCAGTTATCGCACGAAGTAAGAAGAAGCCCAAGTTCAGCACCCGGGCGGTTAATCGCTGTTTTCGATGTGGCCGTGGTAAGGGGTACATGCGTGACTTTGACCTGTGCCGTATCTGCTTCCGGGAACTTGCCAACGAGGGCATGATCCCAGGAATAAAAAAGTCCTCCTGGTAATATGACAGATCCAATTGCAGACCTTATCGTGCGTATCAAGAATGCAGCTATGGCAGGCCGCGAGAGCGTCTCTGTGCCGCATTCTGCCATGAAGCTCGCTATTGCAGAGAAGCTAAAAGAACGAGGTATCCTATCCGATGTTGCGACACACGGAAAGAAAACGGGGAAGAGCATAGAACTGACACTTGCCCGCGACGAAACTGGTACATTTCGCATTACCGACGTGCGTCGTCTCTCAAAGCCCGGCTGTCGAAGCTATATGGGGGTCTCAGATATTCGTCCTGTTCGGGGCGGTACGGGCTCAGTCGTTCTCTCTACACCGAAGGGCATCATGTTTGGTGAGGAGGCACGCAAGGCACACGTAGGTGGTGAAGCGCTCTTTGAGGTTTGGTAATACACTACTATGAGTCGTATAGGAAAGCGCCCAATAGAAATACCCGAGAAGACAGATGTGAGCATTACTGACGGTGTGCTTACGGTACATGGCCCGTTGGGCACGCTTACCAAGGTTGTTCACCCGCATGTGAGTATTACAGTTGATGAGGGCGCAGTAACCGTAGCGCCTACAAATGAGACACGGCTTGCAAGGGCTCTCTGGGGCACGTACGCGAGTCACGTCAAGAACATGTTGCGTGGTGTGAACGAGGAGTACAAAAAGAAGCTCATTTTAGATGGTATAGGTTACCGTATGGCGGTTTCGGGGAAGGAGCTTACATTGAACGTCGGTTACAGTCACCCGGTAGTGCTGGAGTTACCTGAGGGTGTGAAAGCGGAAGTTGAAAAAAATGAGCTTACTATCTCCGGTATCAACAAAGAGGAAGTTGGTCAGTTTGCCGCAAATGTGCGCGCAAAAAAGAAGCCAGAACCTTACAAGGGCAAGGGCTTCCATTACGATGACGAGATTGTGCTGCGCAAGCAGGGTAAAAAGGCTGTGTAGACAGAGTATATGAATAAGGTAGATGAAAAAATAGTAAAGCGAAACAGACGACACGGTCGCATACGGGCACGTGTCGAGGGAACGGCAGAACGACCTCGGCTGGCTGTGTACCGATCCAATCGGTTCGTCTACGCACAGCTCATCGACGACGATAAGGGTGTAACGATCGCGTCGGCGGACTCACGCAGTGCCAAGGGTTCTACCGCGCGTGAAAAGGCCCGCGCGGTTGGCACGTCCATTGCGAAAGCTGCCGCCAAACGTAAGATTACGTCAGTTGTTTTTGATAGAGGTGGCTTTTTATACACAGGAGGCATCAAGGAACTCGCGGACGGAGCGCGCGAGTCGGGGCTTACATTCTAATACCACGTATGAACGAAACAACAGTACAAGAGAAGACAGACGCAACACCAGCACCAGCTGCTGATGCTCCTGCCAAGAAACCAGGTACAGGGCGTCCTCAGCACGGGCAGCGTGGCCGAGGAGGGGACCGAGGCGGTCAACGCGGCGGTCGCGACGGTCGGCGTTCGCGCCGAGAGCGCAAGCCACGTCAGCGTAGTGAGTTCGACAACAAGATACTGGGCATTCGTCGTGTGACACGAGTGGTCGCGGGTGGTCGGCGATTCTCATTCAGTGTGACCATCGTCATCGGTAACGGTAAGGGAAAGGTGGGCGTTGGTCTCGGCAAAGCAGCAGACACGGCACTTGCCATTGAAAAGGCAACAAACAATGCAAAACGTAACCTTATCGTTGTTCCGCTGACTGCAGACGCGTCTATCCCGCACGAAACACAGGCAAAGTATGACGCATCACAGATACTGCTCATCCCCACACCCGGCAAGGGTTTGAAAGCCGGTAGTGCAGTCCGCACAGTACTCGAGATGGCCGGAGTCAAACACGTATCCGGAAAGATACTCTCACGAAGCAAGAATCCTCTGAACAACGCCCGCGCAACGACAGCGGCACTTATGAAGCTTAAGGCGGTCCCTTCAAAAATGAAGAAGCAGGAAAAAAAGGTTATCCGAAAAGGTGAGGGAAATGAACAAAAGGAAACACGTCAGGAGAAAAAGGACGTAGCAACCACTCAAAAGAAGAAGACAGACAAATAATTGGAACATGCAACTGCACAATATAAAAAAGAACACGCACAATCGGACCGCACGCCGCATCGGACGCGGAGGGAAACGCGGGAAGACCAGCGGCAGGGGTCACAAGGGACAAAAGTCCCGCGCGGGTCACAAGATACGCCCCGCTGAGCGTGATATCATCAAGCGCATACCCAAGCGACGTGGATACGGTAAAAACCGCGCGCGAACCGTACATGCAGAGCGGGCACGCGTCGTCGCGGTAAACTTGAAGGCACTCGAGGAGGCATTTGAAGCAGGTGACACAGTTACTCCAAAGGATCTGGTCGCAAAAAAGCTGATACGCCGTCAAGCCGGACGACTGCCAGCAGTCAAGGTGCTTGCACTGGGTACCCTCACGAAAAAATTGTCGGTGAGTAGTTGTGAGTACTCCGCAGCTGCAAAGGCGGCAATAAAAAACGCAGGAGGGGACGCACTCTAGCAGGCACCGTTTCAGCTTGTTCGTGCTCTAGGTATACTACAGAATCATGTTGTCAACATTTATCCAGAAACTTAAGCTCATCGTTTCGGACGAGAGTTTGCGTGGGCGCATCCTCTTTCTTCTGGCAGCACTTGTAGTCTTTCGTGTGCTCGCGACGATCCCCATCCCTGGAGTCGATGCGCTACGGCTCGAGAGCCTTTTCACTAACAATCAATTTCTCGGCTTTCTGAACCTCTTTTCCGGTGGTGGCCTTTCAAACCTCTCTATCGTGATGCTCGGTGTCGGCCCATACATTACTGCGAGCATTATCATGCAGTTGATGTCCATCATGTCTCCCCGAATCAAGGCACTGTACACGGAAGAGGGTGAGGCAGGCAGACAGAAGTTTACACAGTACTCACGCATGCTCACGGTTCCACTCGCATTTGTGCAGGCGTTTGGTTTTCTCATGCTCCTTTCCCGACAGGGCATAATCGTTGACCTCACGTTCTTCGCGTTCATGGTCAATGTCACCGTCGTTGCGGCAGGGTCGATCCTTCTCATGTGGATCGGTGAACTCGTGAGCGAGTTTGGTATTGGTAACGGCGTGTCAGTGCTCATCTTTGCTGGAATAGTTGCCTCGCTTCCGTCGACCGTGAGTCAGGTTATCTACGGCTATGATCCGTCGCAAATTCCAATGTATGTTGCGTTTATTGCAGCGACGATACTGGTCACTGCCGCTGTGGTCGTTATAACGGAAGCGGAACGGCCGGTACCGGTCACATACGCCAAACAGGTGCGGGGTGGTAAGAGCTACGGGGGCGTTTCCACATACCTACCACTTCGTGTAAATCAGGCAGGCGTCATCCCCATAATTTTTGCGCTATCCATCATCCTCTTTCCACAGATGATAATGCAGTTCCTTCTGAGTGCATCAAATCCCATACTGCTCACTATTGCAAACGGTCTCAACTGGTTCTTTAACAACACCTGGTTGTATGCAGCCATATATTTCATCCTTGTATTTGCGTTCACGTATTTCTATACAGCTGTTACCTTTGACCCGCAGTCGATCAGCAACAACCTACAGAAGTCGGGAGCATTTATCCCTGGCGTTCGACCCGGATCTGCGACAGCTGAGTATCTCGGACATATCATAACGCGTATAACGCTCGTTGGCGCAGTGTTCTTGGGTACCATCGCTGTGCTGCCCCTAGCAGTACAAGCTATCACCAATAACCCGGCGTTTGCTATTGGTGGTACGGCACTTCTCATTGTCGTGTCCGTGGTGCTCGACCTTGTGCGAAAGACCGACGCCCAGATATCAATTCGCGAGTATTAAGAATACCGACGTCCGTCTGAAGAGAACACCGTCCACTCGCAGAGTGAACGGTGTTATTTATGAGCGAAAATGCCGAATGAGGTAGCTCGGCCACGTTACGAATAGTCTAAGCATGAAACCGAGTTCTTGCATCAGCGTACGGTCATGTTGACTCCTCGTGTCTATCGCGCGAGCGATTGACCATCCGAGACCCTCCAAAGTGACAAGGGTAAAAGCAATATATTCCATGAAAATACTAGTTTCAGCTGACATGACACACTCTCCACCATCGATCCAGCACATACTATAGCATGAACCATGCATACTGTAATAGTATGTGTTACAGTAATGCGGTACAGCTACTCACTAATTTGATGACAATGGAACTCCAGACAGCAATTCTCATAGGGCCC
This sequence comes from uncultured Patescibacteria group bacterium, assembly GCA_947259245.1. Lineage (GTDB taxonomy): Bacteria > Patescibacteriota > Minisyncoccia > Phycocordibacterales > UBA12088 > UBA12088. Next base: position 22,502 of record CAMYLP010000014.1, on the reverse strand, counting down.
TCAGGATGCGGAAAGGGTACGCAGGCAAAGCTCTTGAAAGAGTACCTCGAGAAGAATGACACCGAGCATCCGACACACTATTTCCAGACCGGAGAGAAGTTTCGGGAGTTCATGCAAGGTGACACGTACACGCAGCGTAAGATAAAGGAGGTGCTATCTGAAGGCGGGCTCGCACCCGGTTTTCTCCCTATCTGGGTATGGGGGTCTCTCTTTATAGAGGGCATCACTGGCGACGACCACATCATTACGGATGGATTTCCACGTCGCGCGGAGGAGTCACCCATCCTTCACACAGCACTTGAGTTTTATGAGCGCAAGAATCCAACAGTGATCGTGCTCGACCTTTCAGACGAGGTGATCGTGGAACGTTTGGTCGAGGGACGGAAGCGTTTCGATGATACGCTTGAAAAAGTGAGGGAACGTCTTATATGGTTCCGCAGAGACGTATCACTTGCTATAAAGTTCTTTGAGGAACATCCATACTATACCGTTGTGCACCTCGATGGTAGCAAAACGATTGAGGAAGTACATACAGATACCATTGTCGCTTTGGATATATAAATATGTCGCTGAAAACGCCAGCAGAGATTAAGCAGTTGCGAGAGTTGGGGAAAATACATGCGAGCATCATTGCCCGACTGGAGGAAATCATTGCCCCAGGTGTGACTACCGATGAGTTGGAAACACTTTCCCTCAACCTCATAGAAGAGGCACATCTCGAGCCGGCCTTCAAGGGGTACAAACCGTATGGAGCACAACGGGCATACCCCTGCGCACTATGCGTCGCTCCAAACGATACCGTTGTGCATGGGATTCCCACTGAAATGTCTTACACGCTCCAGGAAGGTGACATTATTGGTATTGATCTCGGTGTCACACGCGATGGACTTGTGATAGATGCGGGCAAGACCGTTGCCGTGGGTGAAATCGATGAAGGGGCACAGCGTCTTCTCCATGTCACGCAAGAGGCGCTCGCACGCGGTATCCGCGAAGCGCGTGCGGGGAAAACCGTCGGTGACATAGGACACGCCATCGAGTCATACGTACGAAGTGCCGGTTACGGTCTCGTACGTGACCTCTGCGGGCACGGTGTGGGACATAGTGTGCATGAGGAGCCACAGGTGCCAAACTTCGGACAACCAGGCATCGGTACAAAACTCGTACCCGGCATGGTCTTGGCGATAGAGCCCATGGTCAACGAGGGACAGGGAGCCGTTCATTTTTCCGATGACGGCTATACAGTCACCACGGTTGATGGCTCTCGCTCAGCCCATTTCGAACACGACATAGCAATTACTGATGGCCCGCCGCTTATTCTCACAGAGCGGTAGGAGCTGCGTATCGACTCCCAACAAAAAAGTCCCGCGTGTAGCCGCGGGACAAGCCTAATGAGCACTACTGTTCTTCAACTGTTCAACGAGTCTGTCCCGCTCCCAGCACATGAGCTCGTAGTCGCAAGATAGGGTTGAGCGTTTGTCCGCGGTCCCGGCCGTACGTTGCAGAGACCGTTCCATGACCGCAATGTCCGCCCGGAGACACTTCAAACGGTTCTCGCGATGGATTGCTAGCGCAAACAAGGTCACTGTTATCGGCCAAAGTACAAGGTTCTTGAACCAGTACACGAGTGTCCGCACAAACCACTCCTCAGGAGACCACGCCACCTCATCGCGAGCGCACTGCCTCCGAGCGCACTCTGTTTCAATAAGTACGCCCATGGTACAACCTGCAGCGTACAGTGAGATTAGTAACAATACCCCAAGAGATACTAAGTTATCCTGGAAGAAGGTACATAGTGTCGCCATCGTTTTCTCCTCATATGAAGTTTCCTGTTTCTGCACGCACCGTACCATATATATTGTGTCGAGCAACCGCGTCACAAGTATGAATATTGCTTCGATATCGTACAAAATGGTGTATACTAGCACATATTTTGAGATTACCCCTAAACAACTCGTATGTCTGAACATAGCAAGGAACGAACCCTCGTGATTATCAAACCAGATGGTGTGCAACGGTCTCTCATCGGAGAAGTCATCCGTCGCTTTGAGCGCGTTGGACTGAAACTGGTGGGTATGAAGTTCTCGGTACCCGAGCCCAATCAGGTGGAGGAGCACTACACACTGGATCCAGAATGGAAACGCAAAGTAGGCGAGAAGGCGATAGAATCATATGAGAAAAAGGGATTAACACCCCCGAGCACCGACCCCGTCAATATCGGTGACACGGTAGTCGAGCGTCTTAAAGGGTACATGACCTCGGGTCCAGTAGTTGTAATGGCATGGCAGGGTGCACATGCGGTGGAGCTCGTCCGCAAATTGGTCGGTGGTACGGAGCCACGCAGCAGTGATGTGGGCACCATCCGTGGGGACTATGTCTTAGACTCGTACAGCATGGCCGACACCAACGATCGTGCAATACGGAACTTGATACACGCATCAGGCAACGTGGACGAGGCCAAGCAGGAGCTCGCTCATTGGTTTGCGGACGCTGAACTTGTTGAGTATCGTTTGGTACAGGAAGGTATCCTGTACGATGTAAACCTTGATGGTATCCTTGAGTAGAGCCGTATTTACATGGTGCGTGCGCTACGCAACTGTGATATACTACGTTTGGGTGACGGAACGTATTGTCCTCAATACACACTGCGCGGGAGCCGGTATAGGCACGTGTCGCTGACGGTCCTCACGGGGATTGTCAAAGAAGCGAGTCAACTAGGCACCCACCTAGATTTATCTAGGGCAGTATTGTTTCGCACCCCGCAGAGTGCCCGCCGACTGGCGGGCCTTGTGCTTGCGCATGCGCAATGTGTGCATGACACATGCTATACTTTTTCTATGCGACTAGACGGGGACAAGCTATTGCGTGCACTCTTCGTGCTCATATGGGTGCTCGTGTGCATACATATCGCCGCAGAGTACTATTACTGGTACTGGACGTATCGTTGGTTCGACGTACCTATGCACATTCTGGGTGGTATGTGGCTGGGCATCACCGGTATTTGGTTGGTACACTACTCGGGATATCTACGGGGTAGACTGCGCAACCTATCGTACGTCGTGACGGCGCTCCTTACGGGCATTGTAGCCGGCTCCGCCTGGGAGTTGTATGAGTATGGAGTACTGCACCTTTCGAAGAGCGGCATACCGGTCAATTACCTGATGGACACACTACTCGACCTTGCGATGGATACGGCGGGTGCGTTCGTAGGGTATGTATTCTTCAGACAAATCGTCACATACCCACCGCCCACGAACCGTGCATGAGGATACCACGTATACATAGTAAGCGAGAACAGAGAAAGAAGCGCACTGCGCTCGATCTTCTCATTCAGGTGGTGATACCAGGGCTTGCGGTTCTCTACCTTGTTCGCACGGAAGGGTCGTACCTTGCTATGTTCACGGACGCTCACACGGCACTTCAGTCTGCAGAGGTGATCCTGTTATCCTTACACCTTATCTTTACGAACGTGCTTCTTCCCCTTGTTTGGGTGTTCAGCACCGTACACTTTTTCTCTCGTGGTGGTCACGCACGAGGTATCATCACTGCAATATCACGCAGCAGCGCAACAGTCCTTTTCTGGTTGTTACTCGTCGCAATACTGCTTCGTATCATTGCGACGATCTAAGAGAAAAGACCACCCGTGCGGTGGTCTTTCATTATACGGAGTGGACTTCTTTTACAATCCGTTCAAATGTTTCTGGCTCATCTTTTGCGAGTTCCGACAGCATCTTGCGATTCACTTTGATATCCTTTTCCTTTAGTAGGTGCATGAACCGGCTGTATGATATATCGAACGGTTTCAAACCCGCGTTGATGCGTACGGTCCAGAGACGTCGGAAATCACCCTTCTTTTTGCGACGATGCTGAAACGCATGATTGCCCGCATGTGCAAGCGCTTCATTCGCTTGGCGTTCCTTTTTATGTATATTGCCACGCATTCCCTTGGTACGTGCAAGAACGCCCTTTCGATGTTTCACTTTAACTGTTCCTCTTTTCACCCGCATGATCTACTAGATTAACCGTTCAAAAAGCGCCCCTTTTTCTTGCTGCTCAGTGACAGTGTCGAGCCAGTGCGCTTGCGGTCGAGCTGCTTGCTTCGGCTCTCCTTAGCATTGAAGTGGTTGCCACCGGGCTTTCGTACCAAGAGCTTCCCCTTGGGACTGACACGAACTCGTTTTGTGTAGCTTTTGTTTGCCATATTACTCATTTGTATCTGCTTCTACTGTCTCTTTTTTGGTGTGTTCTTTGGCTTTGCGTTTCATCACCTCAAGTGCCGCGTCTATCTCCTCACTCGTCGGCGCTGGCTTGGTCTTATCTCGTTCTATCGTACAGCTGAATCCCTTGGGGCTTTTCTTGATAGAATCTGCTATCTTAAACGGCACCGGTACCATTTCGAGAAAAAGTTCGAGGCGCTTCGTAAGAAACGTCTTATCCATGTACTTATACCTGCCCCACAGAAACAGGTCGACCTTAACGCGGTGTCCCTCAAGCAGCCACTCAATGATACGCTTCGCCTTCAGCTCCTTGTCGTGCTCGCCTGTCCCTATCTTGACCTGTACGTTCTTGGTCTCCGTGATGTGAGATTTTGCCTTTATCTCCTTGGCTTTCTTCTTCTGCTCGTACGTGAATTTACCATAATCCATGATCTTTGCAACAGGAGGGACCGCCTTGGCGGACACCAGTATGAGATCGAGCCCCATTTCACGGGCTTTTTCTATCGCCTCACGCTTTTTGAGCACGCCGTAATTTTCTCCGTCGGGACCCATCGCACGGACTTCGTGCGCACGTATCTCCTCATTAATATATATCTTGTTGGGGTCTTCTTTTCTCTGGTTGTACATATAAAACAAGCGTCCGAGGACGTGAGAAGACTATACCACAGGGGCTGAGATACCGCTAGGATATTCATGAATCTGATTACTCTGTACCGCAGGACAATGTGGCGATACCCGGCGAGGTGACACAGGTGCCGCACTACGCTATACTTCGTACTCATGGATACTCACAATTCACAGCATCCACAGAAAAAGGACGAAAAACAGCAGAAACGGGGACCGGACCAAAAGTTTGAGCCGGGACGCCAATTTTGGCTCAATCTGGTGGTTACATTCATGGTGCTACTGGGTCTCACGTACGTTTTTTCAAACTTTGGCGCAGCAGGCGACGAGCCAGAGCCGCTACCGCTCTCCCAGGTCGCCAAGGACATTACGGACGAACTCATCGCCAAGATCGAAATAGAGGGCGATACGCTGCTCCTGACGTATAAGGGCGACGTTGAGGACGAGGGACACAGCCAGACCTCCAAGAAGGAAGCTGGGACGGCACTGTCAGAATCTCTCGCCAACTACGGTGTTTCTGGTGAGCAGCTGCGCATGGTGGAAGTAGAGGTTGTTGAGGAGAGCGGCTTTCGCTTCTGGTTCCTTACGCTTGCACCCTTCCTGTTTCCACTCTTCTTCATACTCATACTCATGTGGTTTCTCATGCGGCAAGTGAAGGGCGCCGGGATGCAAGCGTTTACGTTCGGCCAGAGCAAGGCGAGAGTGATAGATCCGGCGGACAAGGGACAGCGTATAAGCTTTAAGGATGTAGCCGGTGCGAAAGAGGCAAAGGAGGAACTCACCGAGATAGTGGACTTCCTGAAGAACCCGAAGAAATTCATCGACATCGGTGCACGAATACCGAAGGGCGTGCTCCTCATGGGCAGTCCGGGCACCGGCAAGACCTTGCTCGCCCGAGCTGTTTCCGGCGAGGCGAACGTACCGTTCTTCAGTATCTCGGGCTCGGAGTTCGTTGAGCTTTTCGTGGGGGTTGGAGCGAGCCGTGTGCGCGACCTCTTCAAGATGGCTAAGAAGGCGGCACCGGCAATCATTTTTATAGATGAGATTGATGCTGTGGGACGGGTGCGCGGCACCGGTGTGGGTGGAGGCAATGACGAACGGGAGCAGACGCTAAACCAGATACTTGTAGAAATGGATGGTTTTGAGCCGCACGAGAAGCTCATCATCATGGCGGCAACAAACCGGCCCGACGTACTCGACCCGGCACTACTTCGTCCCGGACGCTTTGACCGGCGCGTGACCCTCGACCTCCCCGACCGAGACGATCGAGAGGCAATACTGAACGTACACGCTCGGAAAAAACCATTGGGAGAAGACGTGAATCTGCGGACCGTCGCCGAGCGCACTGTGGGCTTTTCGGGCGCGGACCTGCAGAACCTCATGAACGAAGGAGCTATTCTCGCCGCGCGTGAGAATAGAAAGAAGATCACGCAGTACGACCTTATCCGGTCCATAGAAAAGGTGATGCTTGGCCCCGAGCGGAAGAGCCATGTCTTGAACAAACGCGAGAAGAAAATAACCGCGTACCACGAGGCCGGCCACGCGCTGGTGGGTTCAGTGTTGAAGCATACTGATCCGGTACATAAGATTAGCATCATCAGTCGCGGACGGGCTGCCGGCTACACACTCACACTACCGTTTGAAGATAAACGCATGCAGAGCAAGAAGCAGTTCTTGGATGACATAGCCAAGGCACTGGGAGGGTACGTAGCGGAACAACTTGTGTTTGGAGACATAACGACGGGTCCAAGCAACGACCTTCAGGTACTCACGGCGTTAGCGCGGAACATGGTTTCACGGTGGGGAATGAGCGACAAGTTTGGTCCGCGCGCACTTGATAGTGATGGTGCACCAGCACTGTTCGGTCCGAGCATACACGACAAGGAGTACTCGGACAAGGTTGCTGCAGAAATAGACGCTGAAGTGGAAAGCATTATTCGCGATGCTCACAAACGAGCAACGCAAGTACTTACAGAACATCGTAAGGCACTGGATGCCATCGCCGCAAAACTCGTTGAGGTTGAAACACTCGAGCGCGACGACTTCGAACAGATTCTCATTCTTCATGGTATCGAGCCGAAAAAGGCAACTGAGGACGACGAGCAAGAATAGATAATATAGTAATTATCCACAACACCCATTTCACCGGAGATGAGTGTTCGCGTTAGAATTACGTTATTAATTCTAACGTTGAATCACCATGCAACAACGGTTTATACACGGAGCTGTATTATTAGCTGGCGCCACGATGCTTCCCCTGAGCGTAGCAGCACACGAGCGTGATGAAAGGCCATCGCTGGAGGAGCGATATGAGGCGCGCATCGAGCGGCACTACGCTCGTGCAGAGGCGATGACGGACGATTTTGAACACACCGTCACGCGCCTGATGGAGCGCATTGAAAACCACGAACGGCGTTTGCAGGAGCGGTTGGAAGACCTGAACACGCGTACCTGTATCCAACTTGAAGGCATGAAGCGTAGACATGACCTAGAAGCATCGTTGCCGGATGTGTGTACAACACCCCTACCGACACCACAACCAGTACCCGAACCGGATCCAGAACCAAATCCCGAACCTGAGCCATCACCGGAACCCGATCCAGCCCCTGAACCGGAACCAACACCTGAACCTTCACCAGAGCCGACACCAGCGCCGGAACCCACACCAGAACCTGAGCCAACACCTGAACCGACACCAGAGCCAGAGCCGACACCAGAGCCTGAACCAACACCGGAGCCAACGGGCACGCTCGTTATCTCCGAAGTACTCTACGACCTTGCGGCAGACGGCTCTCAGGGCAGTGAAGTAGCCGGCCGCAACGAATGGGTAGAGCTCTACAACGGCACCGATGCGGCTATCGACCTGCAGGGTTATACGCTGGGAGACGCTACCGGTAGTGACATTCTCGCAGAGGAGGAATTACTCTTGGCATCGGGCGGGTACGCTGTGGTGACCGCGACAACTACCACCATGGCGTTCTGGAGCATCCCCCCCGAAGCACTAGTTATCGTGCTCGACTCTTCGCTCGGGGCAAACGGCCTTTCGAACACAGGCGACGCGGTATACCTCTATGATGACACTACTTCCACCATCGACGCGCTTAGCTACGGCGAGAACGAGGACGTCTTTCCCGCAGGTACGCTCACAGCGACCGCAGGTGAGTCGCTCACCCGCATATCCGTTACGACAGACACCGACACTCCGGCAGACTGGGCCACCAGCACCACACCCACACCAGGGAGCTAACACGTACCCACGTGGAGCAAAGAAACACCGGCATCCCCGGTGTTTCTTATTGACTAGCACTATATATATTGTATAATATACCAAGATTTCACTTGGGAGGACGCAGACATGCAGAAACAACAGTTTCTTTCATGGCCAACCATCACCATTGCACTCGTCGGTCTTCTGGCCATCGACTCAGTTGCTACGTTTACGTTCCTGCAAGCGGGAAACACAGAGCGCAACCCTCTCGTAGCCTATGTTATCACCTACTACGGTTTTGAAGACTTCTTGGCGCTGAAGAGCGTACCAGTCCTTGCACTGCTTGTAGTGTGTATCGAGATATATCAACACAACGGGCAGTATCGGCA
>CAMYLP010000014.1:0-14060 GCA_947259245.1 uncultured Patescibacteria group bacterium | reverse complement strand
ACTTGCCCTGGTGTGTGCGTGGAACATTTGGTTCACATACTTTCTCATTCAATAACAACGGCGCCGCTCATATTGAGCCGGCGTCGTTTTGCGGTATAGTGATATGCACGCGCGTATAGCTCAGGCAGGTAGAGTCGCGGAGCTTACAACTGGCAGCGAGGACACGGCGAGAGCAATGCTCTCATCGGGGCCGAGCGAACCAGTTGTATGGATCATTAACATTTTTATCGTGCGCGTATAGCTCAGTTGGTAGAGCGCGGAGCTTATACCTCCGTGGTCCCAGGTTCGAGTCCTGGTGCGCGCACGATGAAAATGTGTCCATATACCTCCGTGGTCCCAGGTTCGAGTCCAGGGTAGCACACATAAAGTACCTTATGCGTGTCTTGTGAGTGCGTGTGCACCAGCCACACCGTGACGTATGTGCATTTACGTCTGGTGTACCTTCTTACCATGGTATAGTGAACGGAAGCGCAGCGTCCACCCTTTCACTATGACATTGGAACCACAATCACAGGGACCGACCACATCAGCACCCACAGCACAAATGACACCAAGCGAGCATACTCCCGCTCCAATCGCAGAGAATGTTTCGTCCCAAGCGGGGGGAGCCACAGGTGCAGGACAGCAGCTGCACTGGCAACGCCGTGTACTGGTTATATCGCCGCAAGATCGACAGGCAAATACGCCGGCTAATCAGCAATCGCAGGGCTCCGATACCTCCTCACGTACATACAGGCAAACAGGACCAACACAGTTACTTGATACAGTACCTATACCGGGTACCCCACTGTTGCGGGAAGACGGCATACAACAACAGACGCATAACGGAGCGCAGTACCAGAGAGCGTACCTGGTGGAGATGCCTTTTGAACCGCACTCTGCACACCCTGGGCGCCTGCAAGCTGTTGTCGGTATCGTGTCAGGGCTCATTGCTCTCCTTATCGCACCGATACTTTTTGGTCCGGTTGGGATCACCCTTGGTGCTGTCGCCAAAAAGAGAGGGGCGGAGGGCACTGCGGTGGCTGCTATCATCGTCTCTATCATCGGTATGATGCTTGGCATCCTTCTCGGCATGATAGCGTACATGGACGGAGTAGCACTGCAGGGTATTATGCGTGCACTTTTTTACTAGACCGTGTCAGCTGAAGTCTATACAGGTATGCTCCTTGCGATCGTGCTCCTCGCGGCAGGAGCTTGGTTTTGGATGTGGCTCGCACGCCGACAGGACCGCGCAGAGCCAGAGACATGGGCACAGACGTTCGCGTTGTTTGGCATGGGATTGGCACTCGCTCTCTACGCGGGATATGCAAATGTCGCGGTCGTGGGACTATTCTTTCCCGGAAGGGAGCTTTCCGAAGTAGTGGGATTCACGCTTGGTCAAGGTCAATCACTCATACCCGTTCTCATACTGATCGTAGCCGCTTCCACGGAAGAGATTCTCAAGTTTGCTGTTCTCTGGTTGGCTGTCTATGCAAAGCCATGTTTCAATCAGATTGGTGACGGCGTGATCTTCGGCATAATGGTGGGCCTTGGATTCTCTGTCATGGAAAACATCAACTACATGTGGCTTTTTGCCTCGAGCGGCTCTGGTACGGTTGTTGTCTTTGGGACGCTCATGCGGACAGTTGCAACGACTATGTTACACATCACAGCCACAGGATTGGTGGGGTACGGTCTGGGGAGAGCCAAGTTTCTTGGGGGTCGTTCACGCAGCGTTGCATGGCTGTACCTTGTCCTTGCGATCGTGCTGCACGCCGTGTTTAATATCACTGTTTCTCTGCCTGCGGGCATACTTGCAGCAATACCGCTCGTGCTTATCGCATTCGTGTACTTGATGGTCAAACTACACAAGCCGGAAAGTCGGCTCGTGTGGACTCCGGTGTGGGTGCGAAAACTATAGCGCGAGATTACTCAAAATGAAGTTTCTTCGACTGCGCATGCACGAGTTCCGCCAACAGTGCACGTTTTTCTAGCACAGGGTCCTCCGCAACCAGTGCCTGTGCCTCTCTACGCGCCGCTTCAACCAACTTCAGGTTCTTGAGTGCCTCCATGCCGACATCAGTGAGTCCTGATTGTGCGCGGCCGTAGAGCTCGCCGGGTCCGCGTATTTTGAGATCCTCCTCCGCAAGCTCAAAGCCATTCTTTGCTGTAGCAAGCGCCTTCAACCTGCGGGTTGGATTGCCCTCACTGGTGAGCACGTAACAGTACGCTTGATGCGTAGAGCGCACAACTCTCCCTCGGAGCTGGTGGAGCTGTGCAAGACCGAAGCGTTCAGCACCTTCTATGATGATGCTGGTTGCGTTTGGCACGTTTACTCCCACTTCCACGACTGATGTCGCAACAAGTACATCTATTTCATGTGCGAGCATATTACGCATGGTCTGCTCCTTTTCCACGGGCTTCATTTGGCCGTGCAAGACTCCGATACGATAGCCCTTTAGTTCCTCGCGCTTGAGGCGGTCTGCTTCAGCCAGGACCGACTTTGTTTGTATTGCAGTTTCCTTCCGTGGGTCCGGTTCGTCGATGCGCGGGCATATCACGTATGCCTGACGGCCGCTATCGAGCTGTTTTCGCACCGCGTCGTACATAGCGGGGCGCTTGGTCTTGGTGACGACCTCTGTCTGGACCGGCTTCCTCCCAGGAGGCATCTCGCCGAGCACGGTGAGGTCGAGGTCGCCGTAGAGTGTGAGGGCGAGTGTGCGCGGGATGGGTGTTGCTGTCATGGAGAGGAGGTGTGGCATGAGACCATCTTTCCGCGCGAGTGCCTGACGCTGCTTCGTGCCAAAACGGTGCTGCTCGTCTATGATCACATAGGCAAGGTCACGAAACTGCACTTTCTTGTAGATCAGGGAATGCGTACCTACCACCATTGCTATTTCGCCGCTTGCGACCCACTTCAAGAGCTGGTTCTTGCTTACCTTCGTTGACGTACTGGTATCGACTTTGCTGGGAAACTTCTTACAGCCAGTGCTCGTGACAAGACCTATCTGTATCGGTAAATGTCCGAAGAGTTCACAGAAGGAGGTAAACTGCTGTTCCGCGAGTATCTCTGTTGGTGCCATATACGCCACCTGCAGCGTAGCGCTCGGGCGCCCTGCAGGAGCACTGTTTACAATCGCATACGCCGTCGCAGCTGCGACAGCCGTTTTACCAGAACCCACATCACCTTCGAGCAGTCGGCTCATGGCGGGGGACGTGCTCAGGTCGTGCGCAATGCCACGTACGGCCTCTAGTTGGGCGTTGGTAAGTGTGAAGGGTAGGCGGGTTAAGAACTCATCGGTATGTTTTTGTGCGTCGGGTATGACCAGTGTCGGCTGCTCATTTCTAGCGTGACGGTCCATGTACTTACCCACTTGGATAATGAATACCTCCTCAAAGGCAAAGCGCTTCCGTGCAGCGAGCGCGTCACTCTCCCGTTGTGGTTGATGTACCCAGACGAGCGCCGCGTTAAGTTCCGGAAGTTTGTAGCGGCTGGTGACCGCGCTCGGCAGAGGATCGACCATCTGGTCGAGTACACCCTTCCGCAAAACACGGTCTATCGCATGACGGAACCAACGCGAGGTGATGCCTTGTGTTTCGGGATAGATGGCAAAGAGCTGGTCATCCTCGGGCTCACCAAACACTGTGTCGACACCACCGACCGGCAGCTCCGCTACGGGCTCCACTTCGGGGTTGGCGATGTAGAGAGAACCCTTGCCTTCCACACGCCCTGTCACTTTCACCATTGCACCATCGCGGAGCATCTTTGCTATGTACGGCTGGTTGAACCACATGAGCTTCACCTTTCCGGTGCCGTCCTCAAGCCAGGCCTCACTCATCGGGCGCTTGCTCTTCCACGCACGGCGGGTCTCGGGCTTGCGTACGGTACCGTGCAGTACAGCATCTGCTCCCTGTACGAGCCCAGACACGGTGGTCTGGTCACCCGAGTGTTCGTACCGGGAAGGGAAATGGTAGAGAAGATCCCGCACAGTGTGTAGGCGCAGACGTTTCAGAGCCCGTTTCTGTGGCTCCTGAAGACGGAAGTGGTCAGTCACTGGAGTGTTGAGCATAGGGGAAGTATACCAGTTGTCCGTTACTCTGTAGTTGTGCACACTATATCAGGCGCAGACTTCTGCCTCCATTCCGCACCACCAAATGTTGGGTTGGGATGTAGGCAAGCATATCTAAAGCGTTTGTATATCGGAGCTTCATGGCCTACTATTGTACCCACACGGAGGGATGGCTGAGTGGTCGAAGGCGCCGCTCTCGAAAAGCGGTAGGGGGGCAACCCCCTCGAGGGTTCGAATCCCTCTCCCTCCGCTTGTGATACATTGACCGTGCACGACCAGTGTACGGTCTATGTATCACACTAGGTGCGGGATGAGAAGCAAGGTGCTAGAGCACATGTTTTCAACGAGCAAAGCGAGTATGAAAACAGCGCTGTAGTGAATCCCTCTCCCTCCGCAGGTTACTAGCTCACATAGACCAACCAGTGATTGTTGACATATAGTGAGCAGTATTCTACAGTTACCTAGTTCGAACGAACCGTGTGGTTTTTTCCACGCTCCACTCATTCAAACAGGAGAGTACCTTGCACATCAATATTATAGGGGATGTAAATAGCCTTGAGTTTCCCACCGGCAGAATTTCATCCAGCCGTGAAAACATCTGGCAAGACTGGCACTACACAAGTGGTGGTGCGCAGCTCACTGGAGCGGTCATGTTCTCCACAGGATATGGGGACAAGAAGCTAATCCGCGTGAGGGGAAGCGATGGTGTTGCTACCGATTGGGTGGCAGTACATGATTTCAAGTTGCTCATGCGCGCCTGCCAGAACGGCCTTTCGACACTGGTAGACCTCATTGACTGAAGGTCAACCCCGAATATCACCACCCCCGACCTCGGTCGGGGGATTTGTATGCGGAGGGCCGAATTATAGTATTGACGTCAAGATATTTTGTGGTAGACTACCACGGTCTCAGGGTGGCTGGGACGTGTACCTTCAACAAACCTACAAAGGGGAAAGGAATGAACGACTTTAAAGAAGTGAAAGAGTACCTGGGGAGCAATCCAACGGATGAAGAAGTCGCAAATGTTCGCCCGCACTTGCTGCTGCTGTTTCGCAGAAAACAGCACGTTCACGCAGTCATCGTGGAGGACGAGCGTGCGTTGCTGGACGGGATACAGGGACCGGAATCGGATCCGAATGACCGCTCTTCACAAGAGGGACAGTGCGCCGAGATCATTGGTACTGTACGCCGTGAGGAGGCACGTGTACGGGAGTATGACGCATTCATCGCACGTCTTCAGCATGACGAGCATTGGGACAAGTGCGCCGCTCCGGCATGCCGGGCACCAATCATCGAGCGCCTTGCGCTCGGATTGCGAACGATACTCTGTACAGAATGTCAGGCAGAAAAGGAATTTCAGAAAGAAAGGGAGCGTGGTCAAACCCATGTTGTCAGACAGTTTGCGCCCGCATTTGGACGTATGTAACACAATTTCCTCTCGGGGTAACGGTCCGCGCTTGCGCGGGCCGTTTTTGCGCCTTCACCCCATAGGAAGGTACACTAACGGTATGCTGTATACACGGAAGGGCGATAAGGGCACCACAAAAGTGTTTGGCTGTGACCAGCGCATGAGCAAGTCATCGGCAGTCGCGGAGGCGCTCGGCGCGCTCGATGAGGTCAATTCATACTTGGGTTTGTGTCGTGCTGACATGCACGGTCGCAGCGCATTTACCGTACCAAACGGCGTGCGACGTAAAGGTGTCGAGTCTATCGTACATGACATTCAGAACACGCTGTTCACTGTACAAGCTGAAGTAGCTGGAGCAGGGAAGCAGGTGAGCAAAGCGAAGGTAGGCATGCTTGAGCGTTTAACGAATGCCATGGAAAAGGACATGCCAAAGATCAACTCATTTTCAATACCCGGTGGCACATACCTCTCTGCTCAGTTCGATGTTGCGCGTACGTTGGCAAGAAAAGCAGAACGTCGCGTTGTTGCGGTGCACGATGAAGGGACACAGCGCGTGAGCGCACATACGCTCGCATACCTCAACAGACTTTCATCCCTCCTCTTTGCACTTGCACGCTACGTCAACCACCTTGAGTTGGTGGATGAAGAAGCTCCCAGCTATCGGTAGTATCCATGCACGCCCTCGCAGACAAACACGTACAGCTTTGGCTCGTAATCGGACTACTGTTTTGCGGTGCTGTTGTAGGACTTACTGTCGCACCGTTCTTATCTACCAATGAGGTTGTTTACGACTATACGGTTGAGCTTGAGGCTCCAGACGGTACTCAGGTGGAGCTGCAGCACGGGATATGGCCAGAGCTATCGAATGTTGATTTCTTCAACGAAGTACGCGACCAGTTTATCCGGCAGCGTTCACACTTTGTTGAGGCAAACCTGACCGAGATGGAGCTTCGCGTGTATAGGGAGGGGGCGGTCGTTCTCTCGGTTCCTATCAAGAGCAAGGGGCGCGAGGGTTCCTGGTGGGAAACACCCGCGGGGCTCTACAGCGCACAGGCCAAGGAAGATGAGCACTTCTCATCATTCGGACGTGTGTATCTGCCATACAGCATACCCTTCCAGGGCAACTTCTTCATACACGGCTGGCCCTACTACTCAGACGGTACACCTGTCGCTGAAGGATACTCCGGTGGATGCATACGTCTCGAAGATGAATACGCCTCACAGGTATTTGAGCAGGTAAAGGTGGGTATGCCGATACTGGTGTTTGAGGAAGCTCGTGAACAGGCAACATTCTCATACACGCTCGAGGCACCTGAGCTTACCGCCGCGAGCTATCTTGCCGCTGACCTCGACAACAACTTCCTGCTCGTCGCTTCGGACAATACGCGCGTGAGCGACACTGATCTGGTAGCGCGACTCATGGCGGCGGTGGTAGCAAGTGAGTACCTCAACATCGAAAAACAGATCATCGTGACGAAGCGCATGGTGGACGGTACGCACGAAGGGCGTCTTACGGTGGGCAGTGCGTATCGACTCTACGACCTTCTCTACCCCATGTTGCGTGAGGGCAGCATGGAAGCCACACAGGCGGTGGCGGGGCACTTCGGGACGCGACGCTTTCAGGAGCTCATGGAAACAAAAGCAGCATCGCTCGGCATGAACAATACGACATTTGGACGTCTTGAGGGCGGTGTATGGCATGGCAACACCACAACAGCCGAGGACGTATTCCTCTTCATGAAGTACTTGGTTTCCAACCGGCCCTTCATTCTGACCCTCAGTACGAACGTGTCCGACATACGTGTATACGGCGAGCCGGTCTTTTCAAACGTGTCTGCACGTCACCCGCTGGCGGGTGAAGCGTACTACCGCGGCGGGGCGCTCGATGGAAATAGCTACGCCGCTTCAGGCAATGCAGCAGCGGTCGCACTGGTCTTTGCGAGCTCAAGCAGGGCGATGGTCGGCGGAACGGACGACCTCATCACACTCACTGAGTTCCCGTTTGATGGGAGCAATCGCAGCGTTGTCTTTGTCACTTTTGATTCAAAGAGTGCCGAACAAGATACACGAGACATGATCTCGTTCGTGAAAAAAATGTTCCGGTAGCAAGCGCTTACTCAACTTCATCTACCGTTTCCTCGGCGGTGGTTGTTGGTTCTGGTGCCTCTGTTGGAGGTGCACTCCCGGGAGGTACCACACCCGCACCGGCCCGTGCATCAGGCGCGATCTGCGAGCTTGACTGATCGATCTCGTTTATGCGTTGGAGTTCTTCTTGTGTCGGCAGGTTGGTTGGTGACGTGTCAACGAACCAGCCAGAGCGCGACCCGTACCAGTACAGCGCCCCAAGCAGGAGAACCACCAGAACAAAAATTATCAACTTGTTCATGCTGCTAGTATACCCCAGTATTGAGCACTAGTAGAGTCCATATACATAACACCTCAATGCTGCGTACATTACCCAATTTCCTTAGCAAGGTACGGAGGTACTGCGCTCTGAGCCCTACCTGTAGTGTGGACTCACATATGAGGCTCCGGGATTCGAACCCGCCGTGTCATTAGACACAGAGTATTTATTCATTCTGTTTAAAAGAACCCGCCCTTGTTACAGGGCGGGGTTGCGACGCACGTGGTCGCTACTATTTAGTGGAATTGCACCACTGGTACGCATTCTGAAACATGCGAAGCCATGGCGAAGCCTCTAGACTATCCCAACCTTGAGGAAACCATGGAAACTGCCACAGACGGAACAGGCGCTCCGGATGTGGCATCATGACAAGGTGGCGTCCATCGGGAGAACAGAGCCCCATCGCCCCAAACGGTGACCCGTTCGGATTGAATGGATACTGTTCGGTCGGACGGTTGTCATCATTGACATAATAGCCAGGGATAAGCTTCTCTTCCCTCAGGCGTTCGAATACCTCTGGCTCAGGCGAGTATAACCTTCCCTCACCGTGTGCCACCCAAACACCCAAAGTGCTCCCAGCCATGCTTTGCAGCATTATGGAAGGACTTTCTTCGATGCAAACCGTTACCAAGCGCGATTCAAAACGCTGTGACAGGTTCTCAACGAATACTGGTTGGTCTGAGGGCACAACATCGCCACAAGGCACCCAGCCGAGTTGGGCAAACAACTGACATCCGTTGCAGACGCCAAGCGAGAAGGTATCTGTTCTGTGATAGAACCGATCAAACATTTCGCTGATTTCAGAGTGTTCTTTGATCACACTTGCCCAGCCAACCGCACTACCGAGTACGTCACCATAGGAGAAGCCTCCCACAGCAACCAGGCCGCGGAAATTATCGAGCGTAGCCTGTCCCGACAACAAGTCAGTCATGGTTACATCGTACGGATCAAAGCCCGCTGCTCTGAACGCAGAGACCATCTCCAGATCACCGTTACTGCCCTCCTCGCGGAGGACCGCGACATTTGGAATGTCGCCCATCAGTCCCGGCACCTGCCCAGCGTACGAATCTTCCGGCTCGAAACTAAGAGACCATTGCGGCCCACTCCGTTCCCGATTACGTAGTTGCTCTTCGGCAACTTCTGCCGGAAGCTCCAGCGCTTCCAGTGCATCGCTCGAAGCTTCCCACCAGTTACGAAGTTCGCCGGTGGAAAACTCTATCTCTGGTCCATCACGGAGCTCCACACTAAGCACACTTCTTTCCGATGTTGCTCCCAGGTACATAACTACAGACACCAGGTCTGACAGCGCTTCGATGAGAGTTTCACTTTCTGCCGGATCGCACTCAATGACCCACCCGAGCTCTTCGGCAAACAACGCTGCCAGAGTATCCTGCTCAGACGGAAGTCCGATGTAGGCGCCACAGTTACCTGCCAACACCATCTCAGTCACAGTGGTTATGAGACCACCGTCACTGATATCGTGCATGGCAAGGATACGGCCCTCACCGACCAGACACTGAAGCTCATTGAACACAGCAGCGAGAGATTCCGGATCATCAACATCCGGAGATTCATCACCGATCTGAGAATGGGCCCATGCGAGCTGAGACCCACCGAGCCTCCAGGGTCCGTCTCGGAGACTTACCAGCAACAGATTGCTCCTGCCAGGTCGTTTGATGTCGGGAGTTACTACCTTGCTGATGTCAGGAACCGCCGCGTAGGCGGACACTACCATCTGCATGGGAGCCACTATCCATTCATCTCCAACCTTGGCCGCCATCGACATACTGTCCTTGCCACCATCAACAGCTGGGCCGACCGCACCGATGAAGTCACGTTCAGCGACTGCCATGTCGTACATATCGGCTCCTTCATGTGGCAGCTTTGGTGCACCCATCCAGTTGAGTGAGCATTTCACCTGGTCCAGACCGACGATCTGCGTCCCGGCCATATTAGCGATCGCTTCTGCAACCGCCATCCGAGCTCCAGCCGCCGGGTTCACCAGCGCCTTGATCGGCTGTTCACCGATAGACGTCGCACCGCCAGTCGTACCGAAGTGACTGTGTGCCACTACAGCACAGTCTGCTACAGCAAGCTGCAGCGGACCGCAGCATTGCTGCTGTACAACCAGTCCCGTCACACTGCGATCTTCCTGCCGAGTAAGGTACCCTTTGGAGCCTATGCTCGGAAGCGCAAACACTGCACGGACATGCTCCGCCAAGTCAAGCTGTGGCAGCTCAAGCGGACGAAACGCCCGCTCCCTCCGCTCAGACTCGTATGTCTTCTGCGGCAAGTTGGCCAGGATGTCATCGAGATCCATGTCCACCGGTTTCGTCCCGTCGGTACTGTCAACGACAGTAATACGGCCGTCTCCAGTGATGTCACCAAGCACCTCGCAGGGCACCTTTTCACGCTGACAGATGGCCATGAATTCCGACAATCCATCTTCGTCAATGAGAAGTGCATCTCGCTCCTGATACTCGCACCCCCAGATCTCGAGAACCGACATTGTGGTGTCACCCACATTGATTGCCCGAATGTCGATGCGACCTCCAGCTGGTGACGTGATCTCAGTCACAACATTGCAGGGTCCTCCAGCCCCTTGGTCGTGGATTGACCTGATTAGGTGCATGGCAGCACGAATGACCCGATTAACCCGCTGTTTCATTTCAGCGTCGCCGCGTTGCACGGCATTGAAGTCGAGCTCTGCTTTGTTTTCGCCCTGATGCATACTCGAGGCTGCACCACCACCCATACCAATGCGGAGACCAGGACCACCGATCTGGACAATCTTCATTCCCGGTGTGGGGGCTTCCTTTTCGAGCTGACGGTCGTCGATCATTCCGAGACCTCCGGTGAACATGATGGGTTTTATCCAGCCACGTCGCCCGTCAGGCAGATCAATTTCACCAGTACGAACGAAGCCAGCGATAACCGGCTCTCCGTACTTGTTGCCGTAGTCGATCGAACCTTCGGCAATACCGCGGAAGATCTCAAGTGGTGACCTGATAGTAGACGGATAGGCTCGTCCTGATTGTTCTCCAGGAATAGCGTATCCAGGAATGTTCAGATCACCAACACAGTACCCGGCCGTTGCAGCAATCGGGTATGACCCCCTTCCCGTAGCGTGGGTGTCACGGATCCGTCCGCCGGTGCCGGTTTCGGCTCCAGGGACAGGCGCAACACCACTGGGAAAGTTGTGGGTCTCTGCAGTAAGTAGAGGATGTAACAGCACTTTGCGACTGACAAAGCGAGACGGTTGACCCGGATGTTCCGGCATGATCGTCTCAACCTCAAAACCACGAATGGCACTTGAGTTGTCATGAAACGCAATCACGCTCCCCTTGGGGTGCGCAGCCAACGTTGACTTAACGATCTCAAACGGAGTCTCTGGCATTAGCTCACCATCGATCACCCACTGGGCCCCGAAGGTCCCGTGTCGCGAGTGATCACTGTTGGATTGGCCAAGCTGGAAGCATTCGACGTCAGTCGGGTTGCGTTCCATCCGCTTGAACATTTCGATGTAGTAGGTGATGAAGTGTTCATCCATCCCCAAACCGAGTTCCGCATTGATAACACGCAGTGCATCCGCACCCTGTTCCAGTACCGGAATAATCCGAACTGGCTCAGGGCTGATGTCGAGTGCAAAAGACTCCAGAGGCTCTTCATACAGACACTCAGTCATTCGGTCATGATGAGCGGCCACGAACTCGTCCCTGCCAACGTCAGTATCAAGCTGATACCGACGTGACTGTTCGAGTCGAGTGACATTATTGAGCCCACAAGCGTGACAGATGGCGACCGCATTTGACGAGGCTGGAGTAGCAAAGTTCATCCGCGGCCCCAGCTCAACCACCGAACCAGCTTGAGTGGTGACAGGATATATACCGGCCGGACCACTGAGCAGCCTTTCGAGCATTGCCTGCTCGTCGACTGTCAGACCGCCATTAACACCAACATTGAAGCAAACTTCCACACCCTTTCGTATTGGTGCGTAGAGTTTGATGATTGTTTCGCCAGCTTTTACACTGACTGCTGTACCATTATTCATGGTGTATCTCCTCTTTGGGTAGATAGTTGGATTGGAGTAGTTTTTGTTTCAGAATACGTCAAACAACTTCTGCTCTGCAGAATACAGGTATATGCTAGATAGTAAAGGTTTATTAAAACTGTTGCAAATATACTTTTTTCAAGTAGTATCGCCGAAGGCAGCAGTAAATTTCACAACTCAATCAGTAGTACAACCAAATAAGAGGAGAGTGCAAAATGGCAGAAACTGATCTCTACGCTAACTTAGGCGTCGACGCAGGAAAAGCAGAAGTGAGGTCGTCATTCGGGAGCGTCATAGACAATGATTTCCCGGGGGCGTTTGTAAACATCATCCGAGACCCGGAGATACCTGGATTGGTTCACACCCTTCACGGAGATGGCGACGGCAGCAAGTCGATACAACGTGTCCTTTGCTACCTCGAAACCCATGACCCAACCGTTTTTACGGGTGCGGTCGACGATGCCGTTGCCATGAACATGGGTGATATTGCCGCCTGCGGTTTCGTGAGTGGTCTCACCAAGTGGTCGGACATCATCAATATCCGCGACATTCCTGACGCGGTCCCCAAACGAATCATCATGGAAACATTTGCGCAGCGTTTTGCTGAGCTGAAGCAGCTGCATCGTGACTATGGCTTTCCGGTCTACTTCCTCGGTGGCGAAACGGCTGATCTGCCCGACCAGGTGGGGACCTCTGTTTTTGACGTCACCGTTGATGCTCGAGAGAAGGAGGAAAACATAATTACCGGCAACGTGCAGGTAGGCGACCTAATCTATGGTCTTGCCAGCGACGGACAAGCGCTGTGGGAAGACCGATTGAATTCCGGCATCATGTCCAACGGACTGACTCTGGGGGCAACTTGCACTATGTGGGACGGCTACAACGAACGGTACCCTTTTCTCAGGCTGAAGAATCCGTACCGAGGCCGGTACAAAGTCGGAGAATATGACGACCTGTTGCGGGAGATGCCGGTGAGTGAAGCGGTCATGTCCTCCACCCGGCAGTGGTCAATTCTGATCCGAGGACTCATCAATGAGCTGAAACAGAGGGATATCCTGCACATGCTCCACGGCATCAGCCTGAACACTGGTGGTGGTGCAACCAAGATCGGTCGTGTTGGAAACGGTATTCTGTACCGCAAGAAGAATATGCCGACTCCGCCAGGCATCTTCAAGCTTATTCAACGGGAAGGAGACGTGTCGTGGAAGGAAATGTTCCGCGACTTCAACTGTGGTGTTGGTGTCGACGTGGTCGGACAAGACCATGTGGACTTCGACGCAGCCTTACGTTCGGTAGCAAGAGCGACGTACGTAAAGCTATACAGCCTCGGACACACCGAACGCTACACCGGCGGAGGTAACAAGGTCGTGCTAGAAACGCCGCACGGTACATTCGACGACTACTGATCTGCTGACAAGCAGTACACACGGGGGCTTCGGCCCCCGTTTTTATAACTAGTTGTGTCTCGTATCCCCCTCAGCATGCAAATGTCCGGAAAGCTTTCGCTTTCCGGACGGCAGTTGCGGACTTCCTCGAGCTGGAACCGTAGGCGGTTAATGCCTGCTTGGTTATTTACAATAATTTAGTGCAGTACTTTGAAGTACTAACAGCAGCTTATCCCAAATGTTCAAATCGAGAAACTTTCTTACCATCAACTTCAATCTTTTCTGTAAACATAGAAAGAGGTCTAGCCCATATAGCATTTGGTCCAAACTCTTCTGAGTCATACAAAGCTTTATAAACAACCAACAGCTCTAGTGTTTCAGTATGGTGAGCCAGACCGATTACCTCATATTCTTTTCCTTTATAGTGCCTATACTTACCTGTTAGTATTGTTGATTTCATACTCTTCGTGCTAGCTGTTAGATGCGGAGAGTGAGGGATTCGGTCACGAGTCACTAAGGATTATTCGTCGCAAGCTCCTCAAATCCTAAGTGCTCTCGACCCCGGCTCGCATGTTCCTACGGAACGTGGCTGCGCCTTTCGAATCCTCACGTGAGTGTCACTATGCACTCACTACTCTCCGCAGCTACTCGCTGCGCTCGTATCTGCGGTGAGATTATTACCTTTGCGCGAACCTTTTTCGAAAACAACACCTGATCGCACCTCGGGGTCGCTCCGTCCTCACTCCATCGTCGCCGTCGCGCA
>CAMYLP010000013.1 GCA_947259245.1 uncultured Patescibacteria group bacterium | reverse complement strand
GAAAAGTCTCAGGCAATTGCCACATTCCTCCGCGACCAAGTACCTGACTTCGATGTCTACGCACGCGAAGAGATCGACTCAATAGTGAACAAGCAGCAACAAGCCTCCGCGGCATTCGAGTAGCGTCACTTTGACTGTGCTCTCGCGCATAGTATGCTGGCTGAATGCGGAACGACATCGTACACCCTGGTGCAGACGAGCTTACGTACGCGATACGTGAGATCGTGGTCGTGGGTGAGGAACTCCGGTCGATGGGAGTACCGATATACTGGGAGAACATAGGCGATCCTGTGGCGAAAGGTGCTACCGTTCCGGACTGGATAAAGCACATTATTGCGGATCTGGTAACTTCAAACGATCGCTCATACGGATACTCGCCCACACAAGGTATGCTTGAAACGCGCGAATTCATTGCAAACGCCCGTAACCGGGAAGGTGGTGCGCAGCTCACGGCGCATGACATTCTTTTCTTTAATGGTCTGGGGGATGCGATACAGACATCTTTTCTATACCTACATCCGCACAGTCGCGTGCTGGGACCGAACCCCGCATATCCTACGTACTCGAGTGCGGAAGCGGCGCACGCCGATGCGCCCCACATGACGTACAAGTTGCGACCGGAAGAAAATTGGCAGCCGGATGTTGAGGAGATACGAACAAAAGTGCGTGAAGACAAAAGCATCAGCGGTATTTTGATCATTAATCCTGACAATCCGACGGGCACAGTATATGGTCGGGAGGCACTTGAAGGCATCGTGGCGATAGCGAAGGAACACGACCTGTTCGTTATCAGCGATGAGATATACAGCAACATTGTGTACGGTGGGGACATGGTACCGCTATCACAGGTGCTCGATGGTGTACCGGGAATTGCTATGAAGGGACTTTCAAAGGAAGTGCCGTGGCCTGGAGCACGATGTGGTTGGATGGAAGTCTACAATAGGGATGCTGATGCGACATTCTCACGGTACATAAAATCCCTCGTGGATGCAAAAATGCTCGAGGTGTGCTCGACCACTCTACCTCAAATGGCACTGCCGCGTATCTTCCAACACCCAAAGTATGCGCAACATCTTAAAAGGGTAGCATCAGAGTACAGTACGAAAGCCAATGTATTCGTTGAAACGTTCACGCCCGTCGAGGGCATAACGGTCAATCGACCACAGGGAGCGTTCTATGCATCCGTTGTGTTCAACGATGGAGTTCTTACCAACACCCAAACGCTGCCAATTAAAGATGATGCGGTTCTGGCGCGTATTACTGATCTGGTAGCCGAAGCGCCGCTCGATAAGCGTTTCATATACTACTTGATGGCATCTACAGGTATCACTCTCGTTCCACTCTCCGGTATGAACAGCGACCTTCACGGTTTCAGGTTGACGCTGCTCGAGCGTGATATGGACACCTTTACGGACATGTTACAAAGGGTAGCTGAAGGCATTACCCACTACCTCCGCTCATAAGAACACGTCATGAAAATACTGATTAAAAAGTCGCTGCCTCGTACTGACAGACAATCATACGTCAACGTTACGTTCGAAGTCGAGCATGATCGGACCAGGTTTATCGAGCACGCGCACGGCACTGCACTCGCACTGGGTGTCAAATCTCTCCTGCCTCTTACGCGACGTCGCACCATCACACTCATGCGTCGAATCGTAAAGGAAGCGCAAGACCATGAGATAACGCGTCTTGTTCTGCAAAAGGATTCTTTACCGTCGTTGCCTGGGTGGCACCTTGATGCACACGACTGTTGCCGACTGTTGGCAGAGAACGCACATATGGCAGCGTACAGCTTCACAGCATTCAAGAAACAGACAAAAGGTGAGTACCATGGTCTGCAGGAGCTAGTGCTACTCGGGATGTTTACGAAAGGTGAACGGAACAGCCTCGCTCGGGGGGACACAGTGGCACAAGAAATACGTGCATGCCGTGACCTCGCAAACATGCCCGGAGGAGACATGACACCCAAGCTGCTCGCACAACGTATACGAAAAGCCGCTGAGGGTTCAGGAGCCCGGGTGCGTGTGCTGAGCAAGGCGGATATGGCGAAGCTGAGAATGGGTGCGATACTTGGTGTTGCGCGCGGTGCAAAGGAAGATCCCACATTCATCATTGTCGAGTACTGGGGAGGACGCAAGAGCGCCGCGCCGATCGTGTTAGCGGGGAAGGGTGTAACCTTTGATAGCGGCGGGTTGTCGTTGAAAGGTGCGGACGTTATGCTCGATATGCACCTTGATATGTCGGGCGGTGCGGCTGCAGCGCATGCAGTGCTTGCAGCAGCGCGCATGAAGTTACGCGTGAACGCTATTGCGCTCATACCTGCGGTTGAAAATGCGGTTTCGGGTGAAAGCTATCGGCCGGGTGATGTACTTCGCTCCATGAGCGGCATGATGATCGATATTTTGAATACTGACGCGGAGGGAAGAGTGATACTTGCCGACGCGCTCACCTACGCCAAGCGCTACAAGCCCGCGCTTGTAGTAGATGTCGCAACACTGACGGGCGCGTCGCTCGTTGCATTAGGTACCAAGGCGTCCGCGGTGCTCACCCCCGATGACGAGCTCGCTACACGTATGTGCACACTGGGGGAAGTTAGTGGCGACTATTGCTGGCAGCTCCCGCTGTGGGAAGAGTACAAAGGGATGGTAAAGGGACGATTTGGGGACATAGCAAATATTCCGACTAAAGGTCCTCGGTACGGCGGTACCATCGGCGGAGGTATGTTCCTGGCAGAGTTTGCAGAAGGATATCCTTGGGTCCACATAGACATAGCACCGCGGATGACGAGTGACGAGGATGACAACCTGGCACCTGGTGCTACCGGCGTACCCGTACGACTACTTGTTCGTCTCCTAGAGCAGGAGGAGTCACGTTGACGTATGCACGGAGAACTCTTGAGAAAATCCACCCACGCAGCGCTTGCCGTAGTGTTCATCATACTCGGACCTATGGTTGGGCCAAGTCTGACAGCGTTCTTCGGCACCGCACTGTTCACGGTGTTCGCCGTCGCACGGCTCATGAGTCGTTACCATCACATATTTACGGTGCCGCGTTCCAGTTATGGTGAGCTGTTCTTCGCACTCGGTGTCACGGTGAGCGCGGTTGCTTTCCTCCCGGAACATGTAGACGCGTACATCGGTGGACTTCTCGTCCTCGGCTTTGCAGATCCGCTTGCTGCGCTTGTGGGAACCCGCTTTGGGAGTAGGGCATATACTGTCTGGGGTGATACGAAGAGTATTGAAGGATCGATGGCAGCCGCCATTACATCGTCAGGCATCCTTTTGTTGATGGCAGTTCCGGTAGCGTATGCTTTTTTTGGCGGTCTCTTACTTATGATCGTAGAAGCGTGTACGCCACGCGGCGGGGATAACCTGGTCCTGCCGCTCATTGCAGGGCTGATCATTATCCTTATATAGGACAAAAAGGATATCCACCGTGGGTCATGTGACACCACTCCTGTCCACGGTACAATTAATACATGCGAATACATTCGCTTGCTCATATGGCTGCCTCCGCCACGCTTTTTGGTATGTTGGCCTTTCTTGCCCTCACGCCCGTGCTGTTTGCACAGGAAGCACTCGAGGATACAGCTGAAAACGAACTGATCTCATCCGATGCGAACGGCAAGTTCAGCATCACACCCGTTGTTGCGAATGATAAGGCAAAACCGCGAGACATCATCAAAAAGGAGCTGATGCTCACCAACCATACGAACCGACGTATCGACCTCTACCTCACCGTTGAAAACATCGATCCAACGGGTGGGGCCCAGGAGTTCGTTTCACCCGCCGCGTCGGACCTTGCACGAAGTCTTGCAAATTGGATTGAGATTACACGAGGTGTTATTGAGTTGGGACCTCAAGAAAGCAGGAAGATACCGTACCTGATTCATGTGAATCTTACTGCTCTGCCCGGTTCATACTTTGCCCGTATTGCGGTGACCGAAGGCGCACGGCGACCAGAGGCGGAGTGGCAGGAAATTGGTGCAGAGCTCATTCTTAATTTGGAGGTTCTCGATGATGCCAAGGAGCGGCTCACGTTAGGGGGTTTTACGGCTGATGACACGATCATTCTCGGCGAGGAAATCGGTTTCTCCTACAATGTTGAGAACGTTGGTAACCGCCTCTTAGAACCACGCGGCTCCATACGCATTTTCAACCGACGCGGTGAGGAGGTAGGGAGCGTACCCTTGAATGCCGATGGTGTTGAGATCAATCCTGAGAACAAACGGCAGCTTGCAACAGCATGGAATGCGTCAGGCCGCTTCGGTAAGTACAAGGCGTTCCTAGATCTCGAGTATGGTGAGAACCAGCTTGCGAGCGTGCAGGATACGCTGTACTTTTGGGTGTTTCCCTGGAAGGAGATACTCGCCACGTTCGTGGGAATCATTGTACTGGCGGTCATCGGTACCTTTATTGTACACATGCGAGCTATCGCACGACCTGCACCAGCATACGTGGGTGGCCCAGCGCCGGAACCTACACCCGGAGTTCATGTCTCCGGTCCGCCCTTAACCACCTCCGGACGAGCGCGTCAGACGGTGCTGGTGGAGCGCCCAAGCAGACAAACACCAGACGTAGGCAGAGCGGCGTCCAGTGTTTCTCGCACACAGAAGGAGGGGAGCACTGTGTCGCTCGCTCCGCGCGGAAGCAACACGACGGTAACGAAACACGGGGCTACCATAGAGCTCACGTCGCGCACGGGTCGCGTACGCAGATAGCACATGTACAGCTCACTCCAACATACGCTGCGTTCAGTTTCAATCGCCACGGCTCTTACTATTCCACTTCTTGTGCTCTTTGTGCCCACGGTTCGTGCTCAAGACACAGGACTTACCTTTACTGTGACGCCCCCAATTTTCCAGCTCAACCTGCAGCCAGGTGAGACGTGGACAAGTGGTGTGCGAGTGGTGAACAGTAATCCATACGACATCACTATTTACGCGGAACCGGTTTTGTTTAGACCCACGGGTGAATCGGGACGACCCTCATTCTTCATACCGGAAGATAATGTGGCAGATACGCCTGACCGAAGTACCCTCGCCGGGTGGATTACCGTGTCACGGACCGCGATCACCATACCCCAGGAGCAAACGGTCACCATACCACTTGCGGTAAGTGTACCCGACAATGCTGCCCCGGGAGGGCACTATGCAGCGGTGCTCATTGGCAATCGACCGCCGAAAGCATCTTTGGAGGGCGGGACAGTGAGTGTGAGCAGCTCGATTGCCTCGCTCATGTTTCTCCGCGTTGCAGGTGACGTTATCGAAGATGGTCGCATTCGCTCATTTAGCACGGAACGTACCGTCTATGAGACAGCGGAGGCACGTTTGTCGTTGCGTTTTGAAAATGAGGGCAACGTACACCTGCGTCCTCAGGGAGACATCACCATTTACAATATGTTCGGCAAGAAACGTGGCTTCATACCGGTAAACCAAGCTAATGACTACGGGAATGTGTTGCCCGGCAGCATACGCAAGTTCACGTTTTCATGGGAATCGTCGCCGGGTACGTTGGATATTGGCAGATATCGTGCCGAAGCAACGATCGGCTACGGTGACGAGGCGAAACAGTTTGCTCAGTCAACCATATATTTCTATGTACTGCCGCTCGTGCCGATACTACAGATAGTGGGAGGATTAGTGATGTTTATCATGTTCATCGGCTGGGCTATCCGGGCGTACATCAGACGTGCGCTCGTATTAGAAACCAGCCGTGTAGGCTCGCAGAGCACGAAAGATGTTTCGAGAGGAGTAACTGTATCTCCCGAAGCAGATGCACAACTGAAACTTGAATCCCTCATACTTCCTATCAAGGAGGGTATGATAGACTTGCGACGCGGGACCGTAGCGTCACATACGTATGAGCAGGCACAGCGCGCGGATCGGCACGAAAGCGATCGCATGACGTTCACGGAATTTATGCGTGCGTACCGTTTCTTCTTCCTCTTTATAGTAGTGCTGGCGGTCGGGTGGCTTGCGGCAAACGCCTTTCTAGCGGACGTGCTAACGGTCACCAGAGATTACCGGGCAATTGAGGAGCGGTCGGATGGAAGTCAGATCGAACTATACCCTATGAACACGTTTGAGATTGACCAGTAGTGGCACGCCATGGTGTTATTAAGTGTAACAGTACATTACTAGTAGTAAATCGTGTATGCAATCTGTTCCCAAGTATGTGTTTTATGGCGGTGCGTTTGGCGCGGCACTCGTCGCACTCGCACTTGCAAGCGTCGGTACGACGAGTGCAGGCGGTGTGATATTTCTGTCACAATCAGAGACGAACGCAGCGGCGTCAACAGAAGTAAGAATATACCAACAGCTGTCGTGTGAGGATATAACATATGACATCACCCACGTCGACCTCGCCTTGTCCAAGGGTGAATTTGCGAATGCTCAGGATATGTCGGTCGTGTTTGGTCGGCTCTCCGGAGCGGGTGGCTGGGAGAAGCAAAAGAAACGTGAGGTTGGCAGGAGCAACGTCGTATCCTTTTCAGAGGATGACCTGACGATGGTGACATTCGGTTTTCCCACACCGGTTCGCTCCGACACACTGTGTCAGAATGCTGACGATATGGTCTACTTCTCCATCGACCGCGCTGACACTACGGCACCACACCCCCTCGTACACGGAAGCAGTGATGCAACGTCGTACAGGAGTGCTCTATACAACTGTGTTCTCGAAAGTGGCTCACCATGCCTCGGTGATGTCGCTGACATCGGCTTTTCACTGGCAACCGCGCCAAACGAGGCGCCGGTCATCCAGGAAGTCGCGCCGCTTGAAGTATACGAGCTTGAGACGCTCTCATTCACGCTGCTTGCAAACGACCCTGACGGTGACACGATACGCTGGGGTTCTTCCAACCTGCCGGACGGTGCGGTACTCGTAGCCGAAACCGGCGAATTTTCGTGGACTCCAACAGCTGAGCAGGTAAAGGATTACAAGATCACCTTTGTTGCGACCGACGACGGAGGTCCCATCGAGGAATCAAGTTCTATCACTGTCTTTGTAAGCGTCCTTGATGCAGACACGGTACCCGATGACAACCAAACGCTCCTGGAGACAGTTCTATCCTACGAACTCGACAAGGCCGTTGAAAATAGCTATGTCGCAAATCTCAAGAGCACCGATTCGTTTGTCGAAAAGGGACAGACGAAGGCTGCAGGCAACCAGGTGCGTGCATTCTTGGGAAAGCTTGAGCAGGACAACAAGCGCGAACTCATCACGGAAGAGCAGTATATCGAACTAGTGAATCAAGCTGAAGACCTCCTCGCACGCATTGAAAGCGAAGAGTAAGAGCACGGCAAAAACACCCGCCACGTGGCGGGTGTTTTTAGTTATCCACAGCAGTTGTCTATTTACTTGTGGTGTGGCGCGCTATACTTTTCTATGAATGCGAGTAGTAGTGTTGATACCAGTCACGCCAACGTTTGCATTTCACCATCACAACGGCAGTGTACAGCAGCGTACACACTTATTTAAGCTGTAAAAATTATCAGCCCCTTATTAGTATTGCACTAACAATATGAACTCTATAGCATTCGTTATTCCGAAGGAGTACCGCTATGTCGCGGCCGTCCTTCTCTTCGCGCTTCTTGCTTGGACCATGGGTTTGCCCGCATGGCTCAACACAGCAGAAGCCGCGACCGTATCTACATACAGCGACACGCTTTCTGATTCTGACCTCGGTGTCGGTGCAGCTCACCGTATTGAGTTTGCGACGCCAAATGGCATCGCAGATAACGGCACCATGGTATTTACTTTTGACCCCGACGATAGTTTCTTTGACTTTACTGGCTTTACGCTAGGTGACGTCGATGTCGTCTCCGGTGCGACACAAGTCGCAAACGTCGGTGCATGTGGCGCTCCAGCAGACGAAATGTACGCCACACTTGGTGGTGGTGACACTGTGGTTCTGAACCTTTGTGCAGGTCACACTATTGCGTCCAGTACGTCATTTGTTATTGATGTAGGCACGACAACCGGTGGAAACTTGATCGGTAACCCAGCCACAACCTCGTCCTATGTGATCGAACTCACCGGGACAGGTAACTTTGTGGACTCAGGTGACACACGTGTAGCCATCATTGATGACGTGACAGTTACCGCAGCGGTGGACACCGTCTTTACCTTCAGCATCAATGGAATTGATCCTGGCATTACGGTAAACGACGACCCGGTTCAGACAACCGGAACGTCAACAGCCACCACGGTACCGTTCGGTACCATTACACCGGGAGGTGGAAACGCCAAGCTTATGGCACAAGAACTCCGTGTCGACACCAACGCCTTCAACGGCTTCGCGGTGACCGTACGTGCAGAGACGACCCTGACTGCAGGAAACGGTGCTACCATCGACGAGTTCATCGACGGCGCAGCAACTGCCTCAACCACACAGTGGACTTCACCAGCAGGAACGCTTGGTGTGACTGACACCTACGGACACTGGGGTATTACGACGGACGACAACGTGGTTTCCGGAGCGTCATCCACCCAGTGGGGAATTGGTGAAGCGGTGTACCGAGGCGACTTCATCGGTAACGACGTTGAGATCTTCTACCACAACACGCCGGTAGAGTACGCACAGGGTGGTCAGGGCGTCGGCTCGACCACTGTCGCCTACAAGGTTGAGATCACCAACCTGCAGGAAGCCGCAAAAGACTACACTGCTGAGCTCACATACATAGCAACACCAGTGTTCTAAGGAGCTTCTCCTCATGCACTAACGAATGCTATACTACAGACCTCCGGGTACGCTCGGGGGTCTGTATTGTATAAACACCATACATATGAACCACATAGTACATAGACACATTGCTTACGTAGGCATCGCCATAGGAGCACTGGCTCTTGTCACTTCCGCGTCTGTCGCAGATGCACAAGAAGGCATTGCGGTAAAAATCGCTCCTTCGACGGTGGATGAGCAGCTCGATCCGGGAACGGTTGCAGAAGGGGTGTTGACGGTCACCAATCAAAACGGCGGCAGACAGACGTACTACCTCGGCACGCGCAACATTACGGGCATGTCGGACGAAGGACGACCAACCTTTTCGGAAGAAGATGTGGACGTGGACGACCAATGGTCGGCCGCATCCTGGATCGAGCCACTGATCGACGATATTACGCTTGATGTCGATCAGAGTGGGAACATCCCCTACCGAATCACGATTCCGGAGGAGGCAAGCCCGGGCAGTTACTTTGTATCCATCTTCGTCACACGTGAGGCCGAAGCGGCCCAGGAGTCGGGAGCGGGTGTTGGGTTCCATGTTGCAGCACTGTTCCACATACGAGTAGCGGGAGCAGCAACTGAAAGCATGCTGGTGCGGGAGTTCTCTACCGATAGGACTCTCTACAGCTCCGTGGGAACAACATTTACCACACGCGTTGAGAACACCGGTACGGTGCACCAAAGACCACGGGGTATCATAACTATCACCGACATGCTCGGCAATGAAGCAGCTCAGATACCTGTCAATGAGCAAGCAGGTGGCGTGATGCCACGTACTGAGCGAGTGTTCAGTGTCGAGTGGAATCCCGAAAGCTTCACTATCGGCCGATACCATGCGATGCTGAGCGTCTCATTTGGTGAGCGGCAAAAACAGACGACGACAAAGGAGATATCATTTTGGGTGGTGCCGCTCAAAGAGGTCGCGTATATGCTTGGCGGTATCGCACTCTTCATTCTGCTTGTACTTGCGGGACTCAAAATGTACGTACGCCGTGCCCTCAAACGGGCTGGGGTAAACGCTCGTCCAGTCGCGCAACAGCGTGCACAGACGTTGAGCCGCAGGCTTATGCGTACGTTTGCAGTTATGGTGGTACTCATGGGTCTTCTGTTCATAGTCATCATTGTGCTGAACGTCTAATGGCCTTACAGTGTTAGTATGCTTTGGCGCTACTCACGCAGTGATACTAAGGTCCTCCTTGTTGCCACACTTCTGGTGTTTTCAGGGTACGGTCTCCTGTTGTCGCATGAGTGGCAGTCGGCTGCTCCTTCGGTGGGTTTTCAGGCAGCAAATACGGTCGGCGTACAGCTTGGTGTTCCGGAAAACGAAATAAACACACGTGTTGCTCAGCTTGATGAGCGCGAAGCGGCGATCGTGGCACGTGAACAGGCTATAGCACAGACGTCACCCGGACGTGGTGCGGATGCGACGACATTGTTCTGGGTTACGATAGCAGGCATAGGATTACTGGGTCTGATACTGCTCAACTTCTACCTTGACTCACGCCGCCGTTACTCACTTGCCGGGTGAGGCGCACTAGGGGACGGAGCGGTTCGGGGATAACTCTACGGTACGAACAATGCACCGCGGTACAATGTACTTGCGGGAGTACCGTATTTACATGAATATTTCCCACGTGACTAAGGTCTCAGCGGTGATTGTGGCCTCTACCATACTGGCAACCCTAGCGGTAAACGCTGTGGATATGCGTGGCAACATGGCGTCGACGCTCCTTGGCGGTGCGTTTGGAGTGATCGATAGGGAAGAGGGCCCGTGTCCACAGTACATGACGCTCGTCACGCAAGCACTGGTACCATTTTGTATCGATGTATATGAAGCGAGCGCGGGCGCATCGTGCATCGCCATGCATCCCGGCACCGAGCAGGAAAGTGTGTTGAACTTGGTCGACCCATCCTGTAGCGCCGTTTCAGCACCACATGTTCCGCCCTGGCGCAACCTAACACAGGCGCAGGCGCAACAGGCATGCTCTCGGGCAGGTAAGCGTCTACCTACGCCGGGCGAATGGTTCAAGGCAGCGCTTGGAACGATCGACCCGCAAGCGCCCCTCACAGACGAGCAGTGTAATGTCGCAAATAACAGGGCAGATGGCGTTGCTGCGACCGGTAACGGTATGCGGTGTGTGTCGGATGCAGGAGCATATGACATGATCGGTAACGTGTGGGAGTGGGTAGACGGTCAAGTATTTGAAGGTGAGTGGGATGGACGTGTGCTACCAAAGAGTGGATATGTACGTGGGGCGGATATGGACGGCATAGCGTACGAGACAGGTGGTGGGCAGGATGAACGTTTTAGTGCAGACCGCCTATGGTCAGATGCAAGCATTGTCGCGGGTATGATGCGTGGTGGATACTATGACAGTAAGAGCAATGCTGGGCTGTACAGTGTCTACGCCGCCAGTCCACCAACATTTAGCGGGGACGCAGTCGGCTTCAGATGTGTATCCATGCCACGCAACACTCCATAAACATATGAAGCAGATCGTAATAACGTTTCATCTTGCCCTCGTTGTACTGTGTGCGCACATATACACGGTACATGCTGCAAGTTACCTGACGTTTATTTCAGACAGATTATCAACAAGTACCCCGAGTGAGGCGGTGAATCATACAATACGGTTTACGCTCACGCAGGCCATTCCGGCCTCGGGAGCTATCGAGCTGTATTTTGATGAAGGAGGCTTCACCATACCTGCGTCCGGTTTCAACTTCGGTGATGTTGATCTTGGCTTCTCAGCCGCAGCAGGCGGTCCCTACACACAGCGTCCACTTTCATCCGTAGCGACAGCAGGAACAGACGGTGTCACCGTCACGACCGGAACCAGTGGCAAGATTCGTATAGACCTCAACTCTACGATCGGTATACCCGGAGGCAATGAGGTCGAGGTCCTGCTTGGCACCAACGCGAGTTTTGGTGCCACCGGTGATTCACGAATGACACTGTCGGCTGCGACTGGTTCATACCCTGTCACCATATACACGTACGATGCGAGTAATGCCGAAGTAGATTATGGTCGAACCATGGTTGCACTAGTGGAAAAGGTAACTGTCGGCCCTGTTGACACCACAGACCAGACGCCGCCCGTTATCACGTACGCTGAACCGACTGGGCTGCTGCAGTCGGGTACACAGGGTGTGGAGATTTGGCTCATTACCGATGAACCGGCGGAGTGTCGTTTCGCAACATCGAGCATGAGCTATGTGAGCATGCCGTATTTGTTTTACGGAACGACAACAGGACTGGTCGAGTGGCACTTTGCGCAGGTCACGGGACTCGTGGATGATACGACGTACACGTACTACATACGATGCGTCGACTTTCGACTGAACGAAATAGATCCAGACTATGAGCTCACCTTTACCGTAGGCATTCCGCCCGGCAGTGCTTCAACAACTTCTACAAGTACCGGCAGCGGTACCGGTTCGGGGAGTGTAGCAAGTTCTACATGTGTAGGATCTGAATGCGTTGGTACCGGTACGGGCTCCGGTAGCGGTGGCTCTGGTACGGGCAGCGGGTCAAGTCCAAGTGGTGGCGACGGTTCCGGAAGTGGCAGCGGCGGTAGCGGGAGCTCCGGCTCGGGGACGAAATTGCCTCAGGCAGATATACGAATCGAAGGGTGGGCATACCCGGGGGCGAACGTGTCCTTCTTGCGAGACGGAGCCATAGTAGACGATGATGCAGCCGGCGCAGGTGGTGAATTCAGCCATTTGACCGAGGGCTTAGATCGTGGTTCGTACAGTTTCAGCGTGTATGCGGTTGATGTCACGGGCGTTCGCAGTGCTACGTTTTCCACCACACTATGGTTACGGTCTGAAACACTTAACCTGCTTGGCAATGTAATGCTTCCTCCGACGGTGACCGTTTCAGACAATAGTGTCGATCCCGGTACTCCGCTTGCCGTGTCTGGATACACTGCGCCGGACGCACTGGTGACAACGTGGTTAAGACCGAAACTTGCGGAGGTCTCGGTAGGGGACATCATAGCCACCACGACCGCTGAAGGTGGTGGGGCATGGTCTCTCTCTATACCGACCTCCGGTCTGTCTCAGGGTACCTACGAACTTGTGGCGCAGGCAATGATGCCGGACGGTGCCGTAGAAAGTGACAAGAGTGCGCGCAAGACCATCGGTATCGGCGTTTCGGTGGCAGATGAGGACTGCGGTAGCATTGGTGACCTGAACTGTGATGGGTTTGTAAACTTGGTCGACTTCTCCATTCTTGTGTTCAACTGGAACACATCGAACACTGTAGCAGACATCAACGGCGACGGTCTCGTTTCACTGCCAGACTTCTCCATCATGCTCTACTACTGGACAGGGTAAAGCACTTGGTGTGCACGTGTCACACACCACATACGCAACAACACATAACCTTTCTGAAGACCGCTCCGGGGCGCTTGCCCAAGTCTTAGTCTTCAGAAAGGTTATGTGTGCTGTGAATACTACTCACCTCAGCGTTACTTCTGCATTGAGAGACTAAGACCGGCCAAACGGCCTTGGAGCGGTCTCTCAATGCAGAAGAAGCGCGTACCCTTATCCACATATCACCGCCTTCACATGAACGTTGTAAACGAAGTACTAATGGTATACTTCTAATACAAACGCTATTGCCTACGTACTGGGAGAGTAGGCCACCACACGTGCGTTCTTTAGGAGTAGTTCGTTATTATGGCAACATTTATGGATAAGCTAAAAGGCAAGGGGTTGGTCGACAAAGAAGGCCATTCCACCGAAGGTGCACCTCAGCAGAGCGGGGGTCCGCAGGAGGTAGTGCCAGGTCACGCACTTCAACTGCCGGTCGACGTCTTTCAATCGGACAATGAGATAGTCATCTATGCGCAGTTGGCTGGTATGGACATGAAGACGCTCGATGTGTCCATATCTGGTGATAATGATGTGGTCAGCATTCAAGGTTCTGCGATGAGGCCTGAACAACTTATGCATGAAGCGCACGCCTCACACACCGGTGAGTACACCCTTGAAGAGTGTCACTGGGGGGACTTTTACCGACAGATCATCTTACCGGACGAAATCGACCCTGAGCAGGCGGAAGCGAAGACGAAGGATGGAGTGCTGGCACTCCGACTCCCATTGGTGGGACGACAGGGTGGTGGTTTGCGCCTGAATGTGGTTCGAGCCGATGAGCACACACAGCACGTTGAAAAAGAGTAACGCTCACGCTCAACGCATATGAGCGTGACTCACACACACATATACACCACACAGATCCTCATGAGGACTCTGTTGCTTTTGTCTGGAATAAGTATCGTTGTTGCATGTATGGGTACTGGCGTCAGAACAGCACATGCTGCATCGTACTCATTTTCCCCCCCAAGCGGTAGCTACGCTGTAGGAAGTTCATTTACCGTGAAGCTACTCATTAACACCGATGGCAAAACGATACGGGGTGTTGTGGGTGGAGGCGTTGTAACATACGATACGGCAAAACTCACGGCCACCAATGCTTCATTTATAGATTTTGGTCTTCCTGTCACTGAACCTAAGGCGGGTACCACGATTCCCTTCGAAGGAGGTAAGATAGGCAATTCCAGTGGGAACGTTACGGTCCTCTCCATAACGTTTAAGGCGAAGGCAGAAGGTGCCGCTACAGTTTCACTCACGAATCCACAAATACTAGAAGGTGGCGCGTCGATCCACAGTGGAACGGCACCCACCGCATCCTACACGATCACTCCCGCGAATGCTCCGACACCAAGCGAGCCACCAAAAGAAGAGCGCAAGGTAAATATCCCAGCACCAGAACCGCCATCCATCTCAAGCAAGACGCACCCCGATCCCGATCTATGGTATAGCGTTTCTGACGTAGAGTTCAACTGGGACATACCCTATGGCGTTACAGGAATGAGAACGCTTTTCGATGGAGAATCGAGCAGTGAACCGACCGAGTTGGACGAGCCACCAAAAAGCACGTGGAAAAAGAGCAATGTCGATGATGGCGTATGGTACTTTCATGCCGGCTATCAAAATAGAGGTGGGTGGTCAAGCACAACCCATTTTATGATCCACGTTGATACGACACCTCCTGAAGAGTTCACGGTAAGTGCAGCAGGTGGTGACCTTACTGCGCAGGTACGTTTCGAAGCAAAGGATGCACTGTCGGGCATCGCTCTCTACCGTGTCGGTATCGATGGCGGCAGGACGCGGGATGTCCAGACCACGGAACTTGTGTCTGGCGGCTACACACTCACAAACCTCGACCCCGGTAATCACACCATCACCGTCATTGCGGTAGATATGGCCGGCAACGAAACAGAGGCGTCCACTGACGTCATGGTAACGGGTGAGAAACCCGAAGTTGAAAGTGAAGAGGTGGGGACTAGCGGTCTCAGTGCCATCTATTGGGTGTCGCTTCTTTTCATGGCGGCACTTGCTGCTGTGGTGACCATGCTTGTACAAGAGCGACGGAGGTTCCACGAAGAGAAAGAACATATCAAGCGTGAGACTTCTGAAGCTGGTGACAAGCTTATCAACATCTTTGGTGTCTTGCGTGATGAGATAGAAGAGAAAGTACTAGAGCTCTCACACAAACCGAACATGACCGACAACGAACGAAACATCCTAGAGGGTCTTAAGGATGCACTCGACATTTCTGAAGAACTGATCGACAAGGAGATCGAAGACGTCCGCAAATTACTGAAGTAGAAACGGTGAGCCATCATCTCGCAGCGTGGTGTCGTTGCATGAGCGTGCCCTGTGGCGTGGGCAGTGCTTGATGAACAAGTGATGTTGTTGTCTAGTGTGCGATTCGCACATCTCCACAGAGCAAGCAGCTCAGGTTTACACGTGCGCGCACAAAATCTTTGTGTCTAGCGGGGGGAATGCTCATGCAATAAAACATGTACCACAGCGTATCGTACGCACTCACAATGGTTGTCTGAAGTGGGTTGAAAACGTCACGTGAAAAAGCAACCGTACCTGCTAACGATATCCACAGAATATGTCGTAATAAAGCCATATATTTGCATAGCTGAGCCGCTACCTGTGCGATAATGGTAGAACGAAAGAAAACCCGCTGGGCGGGTACTTTCGATGTATTCAATGCGTCAACTATTTGCCATCATGGGTTCACGGCGGCTGCAGTTCACGGCTGGTGTCGTGGTGATGCTGGTACTCACGCTAGCTGCTGTCTTTGCTATACAAGAAGAGAATGTCATCTATGTGTTTCCGACCAAGGTCTCCAGTGACGGATGGATGAAAGAAGGACAGGCGCTTGACCAGACGCTTGGTGGCGATGCACTGTACGACGATTTCACCCGCACCAATGCTGCGTTTGTGATCTTCGAAGTCGGCGGTACGCCCGACTCCACCGCAGAAATTACACTGGAGGACGAACAAGGGTCATGGGGACCAACCACTACCGCGACATCATCAAATGAGACAGCTACCGGCAGCATACCGCTACCGCTAACCGACGACATGCCACCTGCGACCACCAACGGGGAGAGTGCACCGGCACCGATCGACGATCCGGCAAGTGACACGATAGAGCAAACACCGGCTGTGAGTCTAGGAACGCCGCGAGTAGAATTGATTCCCGATGTGACAGTGTTCGAGTTTATTGCTGAACGAACGACACGAATGTGGAGGAA
The DNA here is from genome assembly GCA_947259245.1 of uncultured Patescibacteria group bacterium. Classification (GTDB taxonomy): domain Bacteria; phylum Patescibacteriota; class Minisyncoccia; order Phycocordibacterales; family UBA12088; genus UBA12088. Next base: position 6,480 of record CAMYLP010000013.1, on the reverse strand, counting down.
AGAGGTGTTTGCAGAGGAGGCACCAACGAGTACCGATACAGAAATTGAACCTGAAATCACAATTGAACCCGACACACTTCAGGACCCACTAGATGTTTGGTCTGTTGAAACAAATAGCACGACATCCGCCAAGTCCACCACAACTACGACGCTTATAGAAATCGGTTCAGATGCTGGAGACGTTGTCGGAACAACAACCGGCACCACTACCGATGAAGAACATTCTACGGGTACGTCAACGTCGGTACAGGCGACCACCACAAGCAAACGACCCACCTCAACCGAACCCACGACAGTGCAGAGCATCGACACAGGAGTACCTGCCGCTGACGATGTACGCGTGTGTGCCGTTCTTGAGGTTGAGTGTCATACGATCAGCTTCACCGGTTTTGATATTGGTAGCGTGCTGTCAGAAGAGACGGTCACCGGTTATGCTCTCAAGGTGTCACTTGGTGCACAGACGTTTGGCGAGCGGTTCACAGATGACAAACTCGTGATTCGTTACTACTATCGGGGTAAGTGGCATCTAGCCGGTGAAATATTAATACAGGAAATCGTATCGAATTTTGACAACGGTGGGCACTTCACCTTGCAGTTGCCGAACCTGGTGGGGTGGGACGCCTTGCGTGACTTCCAAGCAGAAATTGAGTTCGTGCGACAGGGTGAGGCCAGAACAGAAGTGTACCTCGATGCGCTGTGGGTAGAAACTGTGTATCGAACGACAGCCGATGTAGAGATAGCGTTCCCCGACCATGTCATTACGGCCATACAAGAGCTAGAGGAGTCACGACGAGGCGACGTGTTCCGCGGTGACCGTGTTGTGTCGCTGCCGCACGTTGAGACGGATGGTGGCGACCTGGTCCTCCGGGCTAGTAGCGAAACCATAGAAAGCCCCGGTAGCGGCGACCTCTACCTGTCGGTGACCAATGTCGGTGAAGATGAGCGCACGTTCGATCTCGTCTTTCATATGGCAGATGAGACGAGTGAACCGCAAACCATACAGCAGTGGATGCACAACATACCACGCGAAGAGCGTGTCGCCGAGCGAGGTAGCCTCGCCCAATACTGTGAGGGAGGCTGGGCAGAGACTACAGCGGGTGCGTACCTCTGTGACACAACAGGGGAGGACCTCATCTGTGATGAGCTCAATAGTGATGCGACGAACTGTATCCAGAACGACGTCGTGATAGGAGAGCATACGGAGGTTGTCTACGAGGAGGGGTGGCGCGACATGATCGTGCGCGAAGGAGAGGTTGGCGGCACAGACGAGGGTGTGTTCCGCCGCGTACAACGGTGGTTTGGTTTCGGTAGGGAGAGGAAAGAGGCAGAGGGCGTTGTGTTCAGTACGGGTGAGCAGTATACGGTCGCACCCGGACAGACGCTCTTTTTCTCATCACGCATGCAGTTCCCACTCGTGAGTGAGGGTGGCTTTGCGGTCGAGGCTCGCTCCGAGGAGGAGTCGATCGCCCTCGATGTTGGTTGGAAGAGTGACTGGCGGTACCGCATGCCCATCACGTTCGACTGGAAGGATGTCGGTGACACCCTCACGCTGGAGTTCACGCGTGACGTGCACCCACATCTATTTGCACACGTCGCCGACTGGGGCGGACTCTTCTTCCGTGAGGCCGAGTCCCACACGGTAGAGTGGCTGCCATACACGCACACCGTACTCACTGATGACGCGGTGCTGTTGACGCTTGACCTTGTAGGAGGTGATGTACGCGGGAACGAAGTCTACCTCTACTACGGCACGAGAGAGGAAGGTGAAGGAAAACGTATCCCTCGAAAGACGAAAGCGATACTGAACCCCGAAGCACTGCTTTCCAGCCGTGAGGGGGGCACTAGTACAGAGCCGGTTATGCTTGGCTACACGACACATGCACCCGAGGAGGTGCTCTTAGACAGTGAGTACGACAACAGGGTACTTGCCGGTGCGTCTCCCGACGGGAGCCTTACGGATGATGGCCAATTGGTGTTCGCGTATCGCACTAACCGCACCGAGCTTCGTGCCGAAGGGTTTGCACGGGTACCAACACAAGGTGAGTTTTCGGTGCGCTCCGCCAAGCTCGTGCACGATAGTGGTGAGGAGGTGCCCGGGACACGCGTGATGCAGACGGTGGGGAATGAGTGGGTGTTGGACACCGGCATGACGAAGCGCGCGCTTCGACCGGGTAAGTATGAAATGACCGTAGAGGTTATCGAGGCAGACCGCAGCTACACCGAGACGCAGGTATTCTACTGGGGCGTGCTCACTTGGAATACGACCAAGAGCGTCTATGTCCCGAATGAAACGGTGACCATGCACCTCGCAGCGCTCACCGACACCGGACACACCATGTGTGAGGCGACACTGCGTGTGACGGTCCGTGACCCGAGCGGTGTTGACACCGTCATTCCTGCGACGCCGTCCGGTGATTGTAATGGCAACAACGTCACCGATGTACCCGACTATAGCGCAACGTACGTACCAACCGCGGTCGGGCGCTACCCGGTACTCATTGAGCATGTCGATACGGACGGCATAGTACTGCACCAGATAGAGGACGAGATAGTCGTTCTTGCTGCTACGCCATACGTGGTTGAACGCCAAGGTCCGACACGCATCTATCCTGTTGCGGACTATGAAATGAAACTTGAGGTCACCACGAGCGTCGGCTACTCCGGCACCGTGCGTGACGTCGTGCCCGCATACTTTGATGTGTACGCCTACGGCGATGCAATGGTCTCGGTCGAGCGCGACTTGAAGGTTATGGAGTGGGACGTGGACCTGCAGCCGAACGAAACAGTCGAGCTCTCCTACATGTTCGACGCCCCTGACATCAGTCCCTACGTGTATCGAGTAGGTCCTGCCTCACTTGGCAGCATGTTCACCGAACTGCGTGAGTGGCAGATAGCGAGTGACGCAGTGGGACAGATGCTTCTCTTCTGGGACGATGGCGCAAGTGTACCGACCGGCTGGACCTGTGTCTCATGTACCGCGGGGGATCCGTTCTACCAGAAGTTCATCGTCGGCAGTTCCACCTATGGCGTGACCGGTGGTGCGACCACATCAACACACACAGCAAACGGCACCGTCTTCTCTGGTGGGACCGCGGTTGTGGAGAACCGTTCCGGAGCCACCGTCGCAGATCCGGGACACACGCACACCTATACGCCCAGCATTACGAGTGAGAACAACTACCCACCCTACCGCCAACTCCGTGTCATTCGTTACAACAGTACCGGCGAGCCAGCGAGCATTCCGACAGGTGCCATTGCCTTCTTTGATACGTCGGTACCGACCGGATGGACACAATATGCTGCGCAAGATGGGTACTTTGTGTACGGCGAGAATACGGTAGGCACCACCGGTGGCACAACGACGCACAGTCACACGATATCTGGGACGACCGGAGCCTCGACCGGTGCGACCTACGGTACGCGTGGTGGTGGTACGCAAACGGCTGCTGCCAATGCGGCTCATACGCACGATGTATCAGGTGCGAGCGGTTACGTCAATCATGAGCCGCCATACTTGGAAACGGTGTTCGGTAAACTGAATGCGACCTCATCGCCGCCCAACGGCATGATCAGCATGTGGACCGAAGATGTCCCAAGTGGATGGGTGACGGTTTCTAGTTCAAGCGAGGCTTTCGAGAACAAGTTCGTGAAGGCGACCACAACATACGGTGGGACGGGCGGCAGTGAGACCCACAACCACGCTGATCTCACGGGGCTGACGTCCACCAACGAGAGCGGTACGACGAACGGTCGCGCAGGGAGCTCAGCCGTCAATCCACATACCCACTCGGTCGACGTCACCAGTTTCTCAACAGTGAACAATTTACCACCATACGTGACGGCCGTGTTCGGAAAACGTTTTTCTTCGGACCCTATCTATACCCAGAACTACTATCGCTTCTATGCGAACGAAAATGCCGAACCGCCAACAGACCCATGGCCCGTCGGTGCAACCGACCTTGCGGAGAACGCGCGTATCACCACCACTGACCACACCGTGAAAGGTGATGAGGTGCGTGTACGCATGTCGGTCGCGGTCACGAACGCCACATCAAGCCCATACGTCGATGCCTTCAAGTTACAGTATGCAGAAGGTTCCACCTGTAGCGATGGAGGACTCGTCTGGTACGATATCGCCCCGATAGGAAGCACCACCGCACCATGGCGCGGCTACAACAATAGTGGTGTCGCGGACGGCGCCACCACGAGCTCTACCACGTTGTCAGTTTCAGACGTCTTCGAGACGTACGAGGAGGAGAATCCATCAGCGAGCAGCACCAATGAGATACAGGTAGGGCAAGATGGTGAGTGGGACTGGGTCGTACAGCACCATGAGGCAAGCGCCGGTACGGACTACTGCTTCAGGATGGTGGAGAGCGATGGCACACAGCTGTCAGGGTACAACAACTATCCACAACTCATCACCGACGAAGCGCCTGTCGCACCGACGCCACTCACGCTATTTGATAACGAAAAGACAAGCAGCACGACCCCACTCCTCACGTTCGTGAGCACCGATCCGGAAGGTAACCCCATTCATTACCAAGTTCAGATAGACGACGACCACCTCTTCGGTACGCCAACCATCGACGCAAACTCCATCACATCCTCGGGTGATTTCGGTAATATCGACCTTGAGTCTGACAAGGCACCATTCAACTCAGGAGACCGTGTGTCCTATCAGGTAAGCTCTGCGCTCACTAACAATACGACATACTGGTGGCGGGTACGCGGCCAGGACCCAGACGGTTCGGGCCAGTGGGGAGCATGGTCGACTGCGCGGAGCTTAACCGTTGACACGTCCGTGACTATTTCGACCTGGTTCCAGACGACAGACGAGCAGTTCGACACCAACACCTACGACGGAACTGAGTCGAACGGTTCTGACCAGGTCGACCTCATTACGGGGAGCACGACCGGCTCGATGATCTCCGCAGAAGTAGACTTCGATTGGGGAACATTCGGCGGTGCGAATGCATGGGGATACCTCAACTTTATCGACACCGAAACATCGAGTGACCTCAAGTACCAGCTAGAGTTCTACGATACCATTGACGAACAGTGGGAGCTCATACCAGACAGTGCACTCTCGGGTAACTCGACCGGTTTTGATACTACCAACGTGTCCCTCCTTGCACTCGACACCACCACGTACAACCGCATTCGTGTGAAAGCGAATTTCACCGATTCGGGTGCGAGCCCCATACTCTCTGACTGGACCGTGGAGTGGGGGACGCGCGTCGCGCAGCCAACCCTCTCGAAACTTTTCGATAATGAAAAGACCGGCACGACCACGCCATCGTTCGAGTTCGTGACGACCGATCCACAGGATGACGACCTGGTCTACCAGATCAGCTGGTCGACCGACTACACCTTTACCACAGGGACCACCACGCGTACATCCGGCGGTGGCGGTTTCCAAAACCTTGCAAGCACCACTGATACGTCACCGTTCATTTCTGGCGACACGATACGCTACACCGTTCAGTCGGGGGACGCGCTCACGAACAACACGACGTACTGGTGGCGAGTCCGAGCGAAGGACCCGGGCGGTGGTGACACCTGGAGTGATTGGTCACTTGAGAGGAGCTTTACGGTGGACACGACGGTGACTGCCTCGACTTGGTTCCAAACGACCGACGAGCAGTTCAACCGTGGTGGTCTTTTCGGGGTTACATCGCTTTCGGACAATGTTGAGGTCGCGACGTCGGTGCAGGATGTTCTTATTGCGTATGGGGAAGCATCTGCTACTACCCCACGATATCGTTTTTGGAATGGGAGCAGTTGGGGTACAGAACAACAGGCGCTTGATGTGGGTGCCGCGCAGTATTGGGTAATTACGCGAGCGCATCCAAGTGCTGAAGAGTACGCACTTGCCACACTGGGAAGTGATGCGGACGTGAACGTGCAGATCTACCAGAGTGGTAGCTGGGGCAACTTGCAAGAGATGACGACGACCATCACGAACACCAATACCCGTGGGTTCGACATTACGTACGAAACAACGTCGGGAGACCTCATGTCCGTCTACTGTGATGGCGATGCAGACCCATCATATCGTGTGTACAACGAGTCGACCGGGTGGGGAAGTGCGGGTGCAGTGAACCTTGCGAGCACCAATAACTGCGAATGGATTCGTTTGGCGTCTGACCCAACCTCCAATGAGATCGTTCTGGTGTCACTCGACTCTGCTGGTTCGCAGTATGAAGCGCAGGTCTGGAATGGCAGTACGTGGGGCAACTCCACTACCATGGGTTCTATGCAGACCACCGGCAACGCCGGGGGGGTGCGTAATCTCACCATCGAGCCCGGAACATTGGATCTGGCGGGACTGTTGAACGAGATGGACACCGGATTGCTGGTTACCGAACTGATCGGATTCGGGGTCAACGTGGTGACCGGCGACTATTCGCGTGGTGCCGCCGGTTTCTGGGTGGAAGGCGGGGAGATCCAGTATCCCGTCGAGGAGATCACCATTGC
>CAMYLP010000012.1 GCA_947259245.1 uncultured Patescibacteria group bacterium | reverse complement strand
CCCCCCCCATTTTTCTTGTTAAAAGCGGAAAAGAAAAGAGTTTGTTTCGGGCGGCGGAACGGAGTGGAGCCGAGGGGCGCGGCTGAGCAGGTTGTGTTAGCGTCACCACGGACTCGAATGCGTACGCGGAAGTATCGCATCACCACGCGCTCCGCGCGTTGCTAGTCTTCGAATCCTTGCGGATTCTCGTTGAAATAAGTTCGAACTTCGTCCAAAAAACACCGCTTGCACTAAAACGAGTGCGTGCGTCACGCATGTACTCATTTTAGTTCACAGGGACGCGGGATGAGAAGTAAGATGCTGAGAGCTTAGATTTGTAAGAAACGAAGTGAATATATAAATCAAGCGGTGCAGTGAATCCCACCCTCTCCGCCAAGTCATGCTAGCACGAGACACTGTGTTTCGTGTTAGTTTTGTTATAATTATGGGATGAAAGTCTCTAAAAATGTACAGTTAGTGCTTGATGTTCTTAAAGATGAAGTTGATGGGAATGTAATGTCTGCGCTTAGAAAGATAACCGAAGACTACTCTATGACATGGGTGTATCTGACTAAAGACAATATTTTGTTTCCAACTACTACAAATGATATGGAGACAGAACTTGAAGATGTGTATCATATTAAGGATAGGCAGTATGATATCAGGAACATAACAGAATCTGACTCGGTGGTGATGCTTGAACTAATTGAAAGTTATCCTGATCCTAAAACTGGTCAGATGTACCGTACTCCCCAAGTAATTGTGCTAGAGATGCAAGACGGTAGAATAAGAAAAGGACGTCATTATTGTGACCCACAACTATCACACTGCGGACTTTCAGTTGAGCAAATTGAAAAGGGTGCACTAAAGGGCACGACGTCAAAAATTACAGTCAAATAAACATGACTGACCGAGCAAAACTAGATAAACTGAGCGCAACGAACAACTGGACTGGTTAAAAGGTTATCTTTCAACTTTATAGAGCGCGAGACACTATCTAATCGAATCTGAAATATCACTGAATCGGCCAAGCAAAGCTTAGCATCACCAAGTTCTAACTCGAGGCCGCCCGCCGTTTAGAGCTAGCACATCTGCCAAGCGTATACTATCAACAGCTTGAGCGCACTCTACTATGGCGCTTTTTTCTGCTTCTACTATGATTAGGAATATGCAGGAAGGAGAGCAGGTGGCTACACGAGAACAGATGGCTCGTCCACCGATACAATGGAAGGCGCACGAGTACGTCCACACCGAGAAAACGACTGAGTGGTATTGGGCACTTGGCCTTATTGCTGTTGCCGGTTCGGCTGGCGCTTTGTTGTTTAATAACGTACTGTTCGCTGTGTTTATTCTTGTCGCGGCATTTGTACTTGCGGTCCTAGCAACACAGCAACCAAAACATATTGAGTTTGCAGTCACGCAGCGGGGTGTACGTATCGATGACACGTTGTACCCGTACAGTTCACTGGAATCATTTGCCATAGACGAGGTATCCCCACACCATACAACAAAACTGATACTCGAATCACGCAAAACATTCGCACCCACGTTGGTCATCCCCATTGAGGACATTGACCCAGATGAGGTGCACGACTATGTCGCAGCTTTTCTTCCAGAGGATGACCACTACGAGCCCCTGCTGCACCGTGTGATGGAATGGTTGGGTTTTTAGGTGGCACCTAGCTGCAATTCCTGATATAGTCATGTCGACGCAACGCGTCGTCTTTTTTTCACAACACGGTATCGGATGACAGACCTGCATCGTGACACGTTCGACAGTCGTCTGAACACTGGTATCCGTGCAAAAAACTTCAATTGCTCCCGTAGTTTAATGGATAGAACGCGGCCTTGCGGAGGCTGTAATGGGGGTTCGATTCCCTCCGGGAGCACCGAGCGAAGCGAGGTGGTTCCGAGTTGTGTGCCAATGCACACAGCGTGAGGGAATCGAAGCGCGCAGCCATATCGCGAAGCGATGGCGAGCGTAGACGAAACACACTTAGGATTTGAGGAGCTTGCTCCGAGTAATCCTTAGTGATGTATCGTCGATTCCCTCCGGGAGCACACATGTAACAAAAAACGCCGGCCGGCGTTTTTTGTTATTTCTTTGCCGTAGCTTGGGCAATTTGCTTGGTGAGTTGCGACTTCTTTCGCGCTGCTGTGTTTTCTTTAATGACGCCTCGCTTGGCTGCTTTGTCTATCGCTTTGTATGCTGCGGAAAGCTTCTCTTGCGCCTCCTTCCCCTTGCCTGCTGCAGTGAGCGCTTGCACCTCTTTTACAGCATTCTTCATGGTGCGCTTGCGTCGTAGGTTGAACACCTGTTTATTCAGGCTCGCGCGGTGCGCTTTCTTGGCGGAACTCGTTATCGGCATAGTGAGAAGAGGATACCATGGATTGCGCATAGCGCAAGTACGTGAACGTATCGCGCAATGTGTAAGTATAGACTATGATACCTATATGATCAGCCATCTCAGCGGAACTGTGCGTATGCTCACCGAGAGTTATTTAGTGCTGGATGTGCACGGTGTAGGATACCAAGTGTACTGCGCACCCCGACTGCTCGAACAAGTGAAGAGTGGCGACGATATATCAGTGCACACACATCTGGCGGTACGGGAAGATGCCCAGGAGCTTTTTGGTTTTGATACATATGATGAACTCGAACTGTTTCGCCTCTTAATTGGCATTAGTGGTATAGGGCCTCGCTCGGCGCTCGGAATCATTGGTCTTGAAAAAATTGACAAGCTTACCAGTGCGATCGCCCACGAAGATGTTGGCTACCTTACAAAGGTAAGTGGGGTCGGTAAGAAAAGTGCAGAGAAGATCGTGTTGGAGCTAAAGGACAAGGTCAGCGTCCTCACACTCGAAGGTGTCACCGGTGTCAGGCGCGAGGAAGAAGATGTGCTGGAAGCCCTGAAGAGCTTGGGCTACCGTGCAGATGAGGCACGGGAGGCGCTACACCAAGTGCCTGATGATGTAACAGACCCTGCGGCGAGGATAAAAGAGTCCTTACGATTACTCACACGCGGATAATTCACCTATGGAAACTCTCCTTCGTACACTACGCATGCTGATACCCAAGCGGCTATTCACTGCACTCCAACCTACCTACCACTCGGCACTCGCCACGCTGGGCACGCTGCGCTATTGGTTTCCAAGCAAGCACATATATGTAGTGGGTGTTACCGGCACAAAAGGCAAGAGTACCGTCACCGAACTCATTTCTGCCATGCTTGAAGAGGCGGGGCACACCACTGCCCTCTCAAATTCCATACGTTTCAAGATAGCTGATGAAAGCGAGGTGAACACGTACAAGATGAGCATGCCGGGGCGCTTCTTCATGCAGCACTTTCTGAGGCGGGCGGTTGGAGAAGATTGCGGCTTTGCGGTGATCGAAATGACAAGCGAGGGTGCCAAACTCAACCGCCACAAACATATTGAGCTAGACGCATTGGTATTTACTAACCTTGCGCCGGAACATATTGAAAGTCATGGTTCGTTCGAAGCATATCGTGACGCCAAGCTTCAACTGCGAGACGCGCTCATCAGCTCCCCAAAAGATAGGCGTGTTGTCATTTCGAACATAGACGATGAACATGGTGCACTCTTCCTCGAGGTTCCTGATGATGTGGAGAAGAAGGGCTACTCACTTAAACAAGCAGAGCCGCATGCCAGTAACGACCGCGGTGTCCTCCTCACGTTTGAGGGAACGAGTATGCACTCACCTTTGGTGGGCACTTTCAACATTTACAACATACTTGCAGCAGCAACATTCGCCAAAAGTGTTGGGGTTCACAATGACGACATTAAGCGGGCGGTAGAGAAACTGACAGTTGTGAAAGGTCGCGTTGAAAAGATCGAGGAGGGACAGCACTTTTCTGTCTTTGTCGACTACGCGCATACTCCTGACTCGCTCGAAAAGCTGTACCAGGCGTTTCCGAACGACCGGACCATTTGTGTCCTTGGCAATTGTGGTGGTGGGCGTGACACATGGAAACGACCGGCAATGGCCGAAATTGCGGAGAAGTATTGTGATGAGATCGTGCTTACGAACGAGGATCCTTATGACGAGGATCCTCGTGCCATCGTTCAAGAAATGGTGGACGGACTGAAGGAGAAGGAAGCACGCATTATCATGGACCGCCGCGATGCAATACGGTACGCACTAGCACAAGCACAAGATAGGTATGTGGTGCTCGTGACTGGTAAGGGAACGGACCCGTACATCATGGGACCGAAGGGTAGCAAAACACCATGGAGTGACGAAAAGGTTGTACGGGAGGAGTTGCGCTTACTTTTGAATAAGGCGGAAGAGAACGATACCGGCAGCGACGGAGACGTTCAGTGACTCTTTTTCCCCATACAGCGGTATCTCGACCACGTCATCACAGAGATCGATGATGTTGTTCGGTATGCCCTTCACCTCTTCACCAAGAACAACAGCGGTGCGGTCTGCGGGTGTGTAGCTGATGTAGGAAACTGCTCGTTCGTGCTGTTCAAGTGCGACGATGCGGACTCCTTGTTGTCGTAGATCAGCAATGACTTCGATAATATCGTCCTTGCGTTTCCACTCGACCAAATCCTCTGCCCCCAACGCAACCTTTGCAATGTCATCGCGGGTACGACCAAATCTGTCGGTGGGTGCTGGAGTATAGCCGGTAAGATACGCTTCTGTAACGCCAGCGCATTCCGCGGTACGGAGAATCGAGCCCACATTGTGTGTGCTTCGTATGTTGTAGAGAATGGGTATAACAGTGGGCATGCTGTTGTTATACTACCTATATGCTCAGTATCTTTCCAGCTCTGTTGAGTTACTCTATGCTCGCCGTCTTCGTGCTCCGTGTGGTGACGGGTCTGTTCTTCATGTCTCTGGGAGTCGGATTTGCGCGGGCGTTAACACGAAGTACACAGGTTCGGGGTGCAGCGCGCGTGGTCGGGTATGTCTTTGCGGCTTGTGAAGTGGTCGTCGGCGGCATGTTCTTCGTGGGATACGCAACACAGGCAGCCGCGATTGTGGGAATGATACTCTCGTTCCTGTCACTTGAATTAGGTCTTGGTCGAGGAAAGGGTATGGCGGCCAAACAAGTACACCTACTGTTGTTTGTTCTATCACTATCACTCCTCTTTCTCGGCGCAGGTGCGTTTGCGTTTGATCTTCCTATTTAGGTCGACAATTATCATTAAATGTCGTACTATGATGCGCACTTACTATACGTAACTCACCATGTTGAGGTACGTTCGGCGCGGGGAATCCGTCACGACTCACGCGTTCGTGGGATTTCAACAAGGACCGCACGATGTACTCGGTAGTCGTGAGCACGGTCAATGTTCAGGCAAGTGAGTGCAGGTGCGGTTTGCTGGAGCTTCCCTTCGTCATGAAGTACACGCACAAAGCCACCGGCCGTACGTGTTGAGTGTTGTATAGTGTGAAGAGTACCCGCCCATAGCTCAGTTGGTAGAGCAGCGGCATGTGTGTGCGCTTAAACGCAATGCGCGGCTTGGCAACGCACAAGCACAGCGTATCCTACCGACACGAGCGCATGGTACACTCCTGCTCACAACGCTTCATCTCGGTCATGTGGCGGTAAACCCTGTCTTTGCCTACATGTTGAAACGAGGTCAACATATGCTGATTGTGACCAACGAGGTGGGTGCATTTCTCGGCATTATCACCTTCGAAGAGACTATACAAAGAGGTTATCCAGTTAGAAATAGTGGACGAGGACGACGAAGTCGGACCGTCACTGAAGTAGTTTATTTAGAGCGATAGGATGAAACATTCGAGAGCGCGGTCGAGGTCCAGTGTACCGCGACGAGCATCATGGTACATGGTCAGTAACGAGCGTGACAGGGTATGTAACTCACTCATGGTGTAATTTGACGCATATCGTTTAAACTTACTGAACACATACGGTTTTTGCCCCGACTCTTCGGCAGTGTTACAGCGTGCGGCAAGGAGCATGCTCCGAGCCGCCCAGTGCAACGTCCCAACCAACGGTGCGGTCGCCACACCTGCGCGCTGTGCCTGCATGTAGAGTAGCCAAAGCTCTTTTTGTTTACGCGCACCGAGCGCGTCTCCGAGCGCGAACACATTAAACTCATCCTTTGTCTGTGTTCCGCCGTGCTTCTCGATCTTTTCAGCGTGCTTCTCGAGGACCTTTTGTGCATGTGTATCGAGCTTCCCCTCCTCAATAATGAAAATGTTCTCCGATAGCCCGAAGCGCTCGACGCGAGAGAGCAGCCGGTCAGTACTGTCACTCTTCACAAATGGTTGTTTGAACACGACGATGTGTTTTTCGACAAAGAGCCCGCGTGCGTCGATGAGCGCGTCAACTTCACTGTCCTCGAAGTCGTCCCCTTCAAACATGAAAACCTGTGCGCCTGCCCGTTTCCCTCGCAGTCCTGCAATGAGTGCGTTCGTTCTATCTGCAACCCGTCCAGTATCTGTTCCGTGATATACGTACAACATACTAGACGCGTGTCATCTCGCCCCAATTATCTCCAACCTCGACGTCGACCTTTAGTGGCACTCCGCGCGTATCCTTTTCGCTCATGACACCCTCCATGGTCTTACGCACCAGCGCTGTTGCTTCCTTGACCTTGCTCGCACGAACTTCGTACATAAGCTCATCGTGTACCTGCAGTGTGAGAAAAACATCGTTTTCTAAACCAGCGTTCTTCAACGCTGTGTCCAGCTGCACCATGGCAATCTTTATGATGTCGGCCTGTGTCCCCTGTATTGGTGCATTGAGCGCCATCCGTTCCGCTTGTGCAACAAGGTACGGTAGCGGCGACCGTATTGCTTCGAAGTGACGCCGACGGCCAAACCACGTCTCCGTGTAGCCGCGGCTGTGTACTTCCGCTTTTACCGCTTCTACGTACCGCTGTATGCCAGCAAACCGTTTGAAGTATTCCGCGAGGTACGTCTGCGCTTCTTTGCGAGTACTGCCGGTCGCTTGCGCCAGTGCGTTTGCACCCATACCGTACAGGATGCCGAAGTTTATGGCCTTCGCACGCCGGCGCATTTCTTTGTCTACCTGTTCTGGTGGTACGTCAAACACTTGCGCTGCAACAGCTGTGTGAATGTCCTGCCCCTCTTGAAAGTACTCGATAAGCTTTTCATCTTCTGACAGAAACGCTGCAACGCGTAGCTCTATCTGACTGTAGTCAGCAGCTACAAGCTTGAAGCCTCGCGGTGCAACTATTGCCCTGCGTATTGCAGCACCCCGCGTGGTCTTGATCGGTATGTTTTGCATGTTTGGGCTCTGGCTCGACATACGTCCTGTGGTCGTTCCCGCCTGTGAGAAGTGCGCGTGAAGACGTCCGTCTGTATCGCACATGCCGGGTAGGTTGTCGATGTACGTCGAGAGCAGTTTTTGTAGCTCCCGGTACTCGAGTATGTCTGCGACGATTGGTTCCTTGTCGATGTACTTGCGCAATTCATCCTCCCGTGTGCTCCGCTGACCTGTTGCTGTCCGTTTTCCCTTGCCGTCACCAATCTTCATTTGTTCAAAGAGGACATCTCCAAGTTGTCGGGGAGAATTTATGTTGAACTCGCACCCGGCTGTTTTGTAGATGCTCTTTGCAAGCAGCTCGAGGTCTTTGTGATACCGTTTCGATAGCGTTCTCAGGTAGACCGCGTCGAGGAGAATTCCCCGTTCTTCCATGCGCGACACCACGTGTATCAGTGGTTGCTCAATGTTCTCGTACACCGAGTCCAACTTCTCTTTGTGCAGTTCCTTAAAGATCTTTCCACGTGCTGTACCGAAGTCCTCTGTTCCCGCGTACTCGAGAATGTCTTCAGTGGTGGGATTTGTTATGTCGCTGCGCAAAAGCCACAACGCAAGCGCGGTTTCCTGAAGGCGTGTGCTGTCGGGAGGTTCAGGTGTGTGTGTTACCTCTCCGTCAGGCGCTGCCCCCAACAGCGTTCGTAGACGTACCGCAAGCGTACGAAATCCTAGTTCGGAGAAGAGGGTGAGTGCTTTTTGCAGATCCGCTCCGTCGCGCCATGACTTCTTCCGTGATGGCAGTTGTAGGGGCACGTCGCGTCTGATGGTCGCGAGTTCCCTACTAAAGCGCGCGTCATCCTCACCCTCTATCAAGAGCTTTACAATGCGAGGTTTGATACCCGCCTCTTCAAACTTCTGGGGCTTATTATGTAGTAGCGTATACATGTCATCTATGCTTCCGAACGTTGTGATGAGCATGGTAGCGGTCTTTTCACCGATACCTCGGATACCTGGTATGTTATCGCTCGGATCTCCCCGCAGACCTTTGTAGTCCGCGATGAGTTCGGGCCCAAAGCCGTAGCGCTCGTGTACAGCATCCTCGTTGTAGATGATGGTGTCACTGATACCCCGCTTCAGTGTATAGACGCGAACCGTATCGCCATCGACGAGCTGGAGTGTGTCCATATCGCCTGACGCAATGATGACCTCTACGTCCTTTTTCTGCCCAAGTTTGTGCGCGAGTGTACCTAGGATATCGTCGGCCTCGAAACCCGACACCTCGAGTCGAGGCACAGAGAGGGCGTCCAAGAGATCACGAGAACGCTCGAGCTGTGCGATGAGTGCGTCTTCTATCTCACCCCGTGTTCCTTTGTATTCTTCAAAGACCTCGTGTCGATGCGTGGGTTCGGGAAGGTCAAATGCCGCAATGATGTGGTCTGGTTTCAGTTCACCAAATATCTTCAACAGAAATGCACTGAGTCCATACAGTGCGCCTGTTGGTTCCCCCGAAGGTGAGGTGAAGTCTGGTAAGGCGTGGTACGCACGGTGGAGTATTGCATGTGTGTCGAGGAGAACAATGCGCTCTTTTGTTGTACCGGTGTTACCCATTGTCTGTATCTACACTCTCGGCAATCTCCGCCTTGGTAGCGATGGTGCGTGTTGTTTCATCCACGGTAGTAAACTCCAGCCATACGGCACGCTCGGGTATGCCCGTACCCACCTGTTCAGGCCACTCGACCATAATGATGTTGTTGGGGTCGGTTGCAACATCACCCCACCCGATAGTGGCAAGCTCATCTTCACAGGTGAGACGGTACGCATCTATGTGTACGAGGTTCTTCCAGGCTTGACCGTCGGGCAATCTATAGATCTTTTCTATGACGAATGTCGGACTTGTTACCACTTCGTGAACACCGAGCGCTTCTGCTGCACCCTTCACAAACACGGTCTTTCCCGCACCAAGATCCCCCTTGAGGGCAACGATCGTACTTGTGCCTCGCATACCCTTTTCTGATGCCAGAGACATAATGAAACGTGCAGCAAGGGCTTGTGTGTCCTCTGGTGTGTGCGTGGTGTATGTCCGCATATCACCACATTATACTGCTCGGCATACGTAAAGCCACCCGCAGTAGTTCTGCGGGTGGTTATTTGCGGTTTCCGTAGCTTAAGTTCCAATGGAAGAACAAACTCTTCTCTTGGTCCTTGTAAGCTCGTGTGTACTGATTCTCCTGTAGGTTGGTTTGTACCGAAACGCGCTCATCAATGTAGAGGGTGTAGTCCTCATCTTCCTCACGGTACGTAACACTTTGTTTGTGTCCCATGAGTGAGTACTTCTCCTTCACATGTGTTGAGTGACGTTTCGTCTCACCGACACATCGTCCCTGCTTGGTTCGCTCGTCGGCGTACTTAGTGCCTTGCACAGTAGCTGAGATCTCCAGCCGCTGCGTCTCAGGACTACAGTCCTGTATCGCAGCTCGTGGTGTAGGTGCAATCCAGCGACCATCCATGGCCGCGCACCCCGACAGAAGGATCAGGCATGCCAGAAGTGTATTCTTCATGGTCCCTCCTTCTACCTCACACCACCCTTGTTCACACCACCGGTCCTCGTTCTCACCGGGGCGCATCCCTGGCTAGCACGACCGCCATAGCTGTGGCCGTCGACATTATTGCTGCCAGCCCGCATGCTCCAGGTTGCAGAGCAATCATCGAACACTGGGTGCGGCAGTGTTGGTTCGACAACCGTATTCAGGTGTGTAGCACCCGACTCGATCGAGTACCTTGGCATACGGGGCATGTCATTTGTCCTGATGGTTGTGCAGCCGCCTACGATGGCAACTGCCACGAGCATCAGCGTTGATTTGTACAATGAACGTTTCATTGGTGACCTCCATGGTCATGTGTGAATTCGTTAATATTATATCACATATTTACAGCTTGGCAAGTTCATCGGTGGTGTGGCCTGCTCACCAACAGACAGCGGTTTCAGATACCCCTTGGAAACGGTACAATGTGAACATGTCGGTCAAATTGGACAAGACGTCAACAGACAAAATCGAGGAATTACGGCGAAGGGAGGAGGAGGAGCTGGTCGCTATCCTGTCACAAAAATATGGCCTCCCCAACGTAAACCTGACGCAGATACCTGTGGATGCGGAGGCACTGCGTCTTATTGCCGAGGAAGAGGCAAGGGTCTCGGAGATAGCACCGTACTCCCTGCGGGGAAAGAAACTGGATGTTGCCATACGTTCCCCGAACTCGGAACTCGGGCAAAAGGCGGTGGAGAAGCTCCGTGGGCTTGGATACAGCATCACGCTGCACATGGCCTCATCAAACTCACTTGAGTATGCGTGGAGGCATTACAAGGACATATCATTCGCTATAGAGACCGAGGCTGGGGTGATGGACATTTCGGGAGACGAGGTTACAAACCTCATGAACCAGCTTACGAACTTAAAGGAAACGCGCGAATCAATCTCAGACGCGCTCACGTTGCAGAAAACGAGCCGTACCACTCGCATCATGGAAGTACTGTTGGCAGGTGCACTTGCGAACCATGCCTCCGACATACACATCGAGCCGGAGGATGCGCAGGTCGGCATCCGGTTCAGATTGGACGGCGTTCTCACTAATGCCGCACACGTGGATTATGATACGTATAAATCTATTCTCGTTCGCATTAAGTTACTGTCTGGCCTCAAGATCAATATCGTAAACAATGCACAAGATGGGCGGTATAGCGTACGCATTCACAACCGCGACATCGAGATTCGTACCTCGTGTCTTCCTGGTAACTACGGTGAGTCGTTGGTGCTCCGCATACTCGATCCTCGCTCCATCAGTAAACCCTTGGAAGAGTTGGGTATGCATCCGCGTACACTCGACGTACTCATACAGGAGATCAAAAAACCGAACGGCATGATACTCAACACTGGGCCGACCGGCTCGGGTAAGACGACCACACTGTATGCATTCATGAGTAAGGTAATGGATCCCAGTATAAAGATCCTTACGATAGAAGACCCTGTTGAGTACCACCTGTCTGGTATCGTACAAACACAGGTTGATCATAAGAACTACACGTTTGCATCTGGTCTCCGTAGCGCACTCCGTCAGGACCCTGACATCATCATGGTGGGTGAGATCCGAGACCATGAAGTAGCTGAGACGGCGATACATGCTGCCCTGACCGGACACCTTGTATTTTCTACGCTACACACGAACAATGCTGCTGGTGCGTTCCCTCGTCTCCTCGACATCGGTGTGAATGCAAACGTTGCAAGTTCCGCAGTGAATGTCGTCATGGCACAGCGCCTCCTGCGTACCTTGGATGAAAATCATAAGAAGGAGGTTACTATTGAGGGCGCAGATCGTCTGCTCGTGGACAAGGTTTTGAGCTCTATCAAGGACCAATCGTACATACCGGACAACACCTCG
Organism: uncultured Patescibacteria group bacterium; assembly: GCA_947259245.1. Classification (GTDB taxonomy): domain Bacteria; phylum Patescibacteriota; class Minisyncoccia; order Phycocordibacterales; family UBA12088; genus UBA12088. The sequence continues at coordinate 16,862 of CAMYLP010000012.1, read as the reverse complement.
ACCATGTGGGTGCCGGATGTCCCGGAAGGGGAGCCAGAGTACCGTGGACGTATCGCGGTCTACGAAGTTATCCTGACAACACCGTCCATTGAGGATGCAATACGACGAAACCTGACCGTGCGAGAGATCGCTGAGATATCAAAGGAGCAGGGGCTTCTCGATATGCACCAGGATGCAGTCATTAAGGTTTTGAATGGTGTGACTACCATATCAGAGATACGCAGGATCCTCGGGGAACCTGCGTAGTATGAGCGTATGGAAGAGCTCGCTCAAGCTGTTATACTCGGAGTAGGTACTGAACCCCGGACGTGACACATAATAGGTAAACTACATGCGGCGCCCACGCCAAGGAGTATCCCAGTATACCGGACGCCTTGAAGATCCTGTAGATCCTCGAGGCGTCCGGTAACCAGGAAGTCCTCGCATGGTTACCGTTGCCGCGCAAGCGCGGTTCTGTCACGTGGGGAGTTCAAAATCCACACATCAAACTAGAAAGATACGAGCGTTAACTTGAACAAAGACTAGCATAAACATTTACTTATGTCAACCCCCCTCGAACAGGATGCTTCATCACGTACACGGGACCAGTGGCTGGATAAGACGCTGCGCCCTCTTGCGTGGGATGAGTACATAGGGCAAGGTACCGTCAAGGCGAACATGCAGGTGCTTCTTCAGGCTGCTCGCGAGAGGGGCCACGCTCCCGAACACTTACTACTATACGGCCCACCCGGACTTGGTAAGACCACCTTGGCTCACCTCGTCGCTAAGGACCTTGGAGCAGCAATGAAGGTTACATCCGGGCCTGCCATTGAGCGCGTGGGTGACCTAGCGGCTATACTCACCAACCTCGGAACAAATGACATTTTGTTCATCGACGAGATACACCGTCTTAACAAGGCTGTTGAGGAAGTGCTGTACCCTGCCCTTGAAGCCGGGGTGCTCGACATCATTATCGGTAAAGGTCCGAGCGCACGTACCATACAGTTGGAGCTCCCCTCGTTCACGCTTGTCGCGGCGACAACCCGCATTGCTCTTTTATCAGCACCATTGCGCAGCCGATTCTCAGGTGGTGTTTTTCGTTTGGAGTTTTATACGAATCCAGAAATTGAGGAGATCGTGCGTAGATCGGCGACAATACTCGATGTCACACTCGATGCCGGCGCAGCGGAAGCTATCGCATGTCGCAGCCGCTACACTCCTCGTACGGCCAATTACTTGCTGAAGAGGTGTCGGGACTATGCACAGGTACACAAGCGTGAACTGGATACTGAGCTTGTAGACGAAGCGCTGGACCTGCTCGGTTTCGATCACCTTGGTCTGCAGGAGGTGGATAGGATACTGCTACGTACCATTGTTGAAAAGTTTGCCGGTGGGCCGGTAGGTCTCTCAACGCTTGCCGCCGCTACAGCTGAAGAGGAGGCGACCATCGAGGAAGTGTACGAACCGTACCTGATACGCTCAGGACTGCTCGAGCGCACCCCGAGAGGGCGTATTGTGACTGTGTTGGGGTATGAACACCTGGGGCTTACTCCCCAACAAACAACCAACCAGCGGTCTTTGTTGTAAGCAGGTTGTGGTAAACACGTTTGAGCTACGGTGTTTGCGATCCCTACCCCGAAAGCCCGGCACGTGGAGCGATGAGTGTTTCTGGTCCAATACCTGTGATTTGTCGGATGAGGAGTACCAATCCCCATACACTGACTAGCACGAATAGCGCGATGATGCCCCACACCATCTTTTTCTTGCCCGCTGCCCGCTTCTCATCATCACTGGTGTTGGCAATGAACATCACCACACCCCAAATGAACACAAGTAGTGCTACCGCAGACAGGAGCCCTACCGCATTGCTGACAAGCTGCAGTAGCTCTCGTGCCAGGCTGTTGAGCCATGTCGTGTCTTGTGCGAATGTCACCACGGGTGCGGCGAGAAGGACGGCTGTCAGGATACGTATTCTCATAGAACATATGATACCATGCCGCCGCGAGAGCATACCCACTGTGTGTGGAGACACATTTTGTTCGAGTGCTGGATTTTTCACACCATATGTGGTGGTATGTATGTCATATGTCGGGTCATTCGAAATGGTCAACAATAAAACATAAGAAGGCGGCTGCCGATGCTAAGCGTGGAAAAGAGTTTAGTAAGTTCGCCCGTCTCATCGCAGCCGAGTCAAAACAGGTACAGGGAGACGTTAGTTCCCCAGCCCTCAAAACGTTGATTGAGAAAGCAAAAGCTGCAAACATGCCCAAGGATAATATCGAGCGGGCGATACAGAAGGGTGTTGGTCCGGGTGCGGACAATACAGAATCCATTACGTATGAAATGTATGGTCCGGCGGGGACTGCAATTCTCATTGACACGATAACCGACAACCGTAACCGAACGGTGGCAGAGCTGAAACACTTAGTTTCAAAATTGGGTTATCAGCTCGCGGAACCCGGCGCAGCGGCGTGGGCATTTACAAAAGAGGGTGTTGATTGGAAAGCTGAGACGGTGGTTCCACTAGGTGAGAGTGACGCAGAGGGATTGACTGCACTGTGTGCAGCACTTGAGGAACACGACGATGTTGTGCAGGTGTGCACCAATGCCAGCTAATGAGCGTCCTGTGTAACGTGTGGTACTGTGTGTGGTATGGACCTAAGGATACTTGCTATTGATCCGGGATACGACCGCTGCGGTGTTGCGATCCTCGAGCGCTCTTCGGAAGGCGGAGAGCGGTTGTTGCACTCAGAGTGTGTGACCACGAATACGGAGCACCCTTTTGAACAACGGTTGCTCAACGTGGTTGAGTCTATACGTTCGTCGATTGATACGTACAAACCTACAGTATGTGCATTGGAGGGTCTCTTTTTTACCACCAACCGTAAGACGGCAATGCATGTCGCCGAAGTGCGTGGTGCGTTAATTGCACTCGTTACGGAACGGGGACTCGCACTGCGTGAGTTCGGTCCTGGTCAGGTAAAGGTCGCCATCACAGGAGACGGCAGGGCAAGTAAAGGGCAAGTTACAATGATGGTGTCGAAACTCATACCTCTTCGTAAGGGTATAACGTACGACGATGAGTATGATGCAATAGCAATAGCGCTCACTGCAAGCGCTTTGCACGCCCGATACAGGCACGATTAGTTTATCCCCACCCGCACCCTATTGCATACATCAGAGCACTTTGATACTACTATCTTTGAGGCATTAGAATTCCTAGAAGGGAAGCATCGTGCCTCGATGACATCCCACTACACCATGAAAAACAGTGATGTAGAAATGGAACAATTTGGCAGCGTGATAGAAGTGGATGAAGACCTGGACAGCGAGAATGAAGCCTACGAGATGGAAGTTGGAGAAGACTCAGACGCTGATTATGATCCGGGAGAGTACGACGATATAGATGAGTAACATGATGCCCTTTCGGGCATTTTTTGCTCACGCACAAGACATGGAACGACCTATATGCTGCCTGATGTGCTGAACCATAGCTACTCTCACATCAGAGTGGTAGTATTGTGCACATGAAGAAACGGAGAAAGAAAGGTAAGCATCGGTTGCGAAGCTTTGTTTTTGGTGTCATTGGCATAGGTTTCGCATTGCTACTTGTTGCCGCAGGCCTCTTTCTCCTCTGGGCATCGACGCTCACACTGCCCTCGGTTGATATTGTAGAGGCGCAACGCAAGCAGCAGTCTACGAAACTGTACGACCGTACTGGGGAGGTTCTTCTGTACGATATGCACCAGGATATCAGGAGAACGGTCGTTACGTTGGAGGATATGTCCGACCATGTCAAACACGCAACCATTGCCATTGAGGATGATGGTTTTTATGATCATTTTGGTATTGAGCCATTGGCAATTATTCGTGCTGTAGTGAGAAACTTACAGGCAGGCGATCTTTTGGGTGGTCAGGGTGGTTCTACTATTACTCAGCAAGTGGTGAAGAACATCTTGTTGGTCTCCGACAAGAAATTGTCGAGAAAACTCAAAGAGTGGGTGTTGGCTGTCAAGCTCGAGCGCCAGCTGACCAAGGACGAGATACTTGAATTATATTTGAACGAAGTTCCATATGGTGGAACTAAGTATGGTATCGAGGAAGCGAGTCAGGGGTTTTTTGGCAAGCATGCCTCTGAACTTACTGTTGCTGAAAGTGCCTATCTATCCGCCCTGCCACAGGCACCTACATACTACTCACCTTACGGCAATCACCGGGATGCACTTGAGGAGAGGAAGAATGTTGTCCTTGCACGTATGTTTGAGCAGCAGTACATAGACCAGGAAACATTCGAGGCTGCATTATATGAGGAGGTTGAGTTCAGGCCATTCACATCTGCTTCGATAAAAGCACCTCATTTTGTGTTCTATGTGATAGACGAACTACAAAGTATGTATGAGGACATGGATATTGCTCAGGCAAACCTGCAGATCATAACGACGCTCGACTGGGAACTTCAGAAAGAGGCTGAACGTATTGTGTACGAGCGGGCTATTGATAATGCGGAAACGTTTGATGCCCACAACGCCTCTCTTATGGCTGTCGACCCTCGCTCTGGCGACATTTTGGTGATGGTTGGCTCCCGTGACTACTTCGATGAAGAAATAGACGGCAACTTTAACATTGGTCTTGCACACCGACAGCCGGGTTCCTCCTTTAAACCGTTTGCCTACGCCGCAGCAATGCAAAAAGGGTACACAACTGAGACTATTGTGTATGATGTGCGGACGCAATTCTCCACTGCATGTGACAAAACAGACCTGACAAGTGAGGATGGATGCTATGCTCCTGGAAACTACGACAACAAGTTTCGTGGACCCATAACCTTCAGAAATGCACTCGCGCAATCCGTAAATGTACCGGCAGTGAAGGCAATGTACTTGGCTGGACTTGAGGATACCTACGATGTAGCACGTCGCATGGGTATCTCTACTCTACTCGACTACCAGCGGTACGGTCTTACATTAGTACTTGGTGGTGGTGAGGTGTCCCTGTTAGAAATGACCAGCGCTTACGGCACATTCGCTCATGAGGGGCATCGGTTTCCTCACACAAGTATTCTTACTGTATATGAAGGTTCCGGGAAAGTACTGTTCTCAAACGATCGTGTGGGTGAACAAGTGATTGACCGTGATATAGCACTCTCAATAACCGATGTGCTTTCTGATAATGTCTCTCGCACGCCTGCGTTTGGTGCAAACTCGTACCTTCATTTCTCAGGACGTGATGTTGCAGCAAAAACAGGAACAACAAATGATTATCGTGATGCGTGGATCATTGGCTACACACCCACCATTGCTGTTGGTGCTTGGGCGGGTAATAACGACAATAGTGAAATGGACAAAAAGGTGGCTGGTTTTATCATTGCGCCAATGTGGAACGAATTCATGTTGGCATACTTTGAGCTGTACCCCGATCAGGTTGATTTTGCTGCCGCCCCAAGTGTAGGAGTTGAGTTGAAGCCAATTCTACGGGGGATTGCTCCTGGTGTGCAGATATTGCCTATATCCACAACCACACTTGAGGTTGTTCCTCAAACAACCTACAGTACTGCCCACTCCCTCCTTCATTGGGTGTATAAGGATGATCCACGCGGACCCATACCAACAAATCCATCTGCAGATCCGCAGTACGCTCATTGGGAATATGGTGTACTGTTATGGAGACTTGCACAGGGAACACTTACACTTGATGAAATACTGGAGGATGGTGATGAGGATGAGGACGAGGACCTTATACCGGTACGTATCACCGAGCCGGACGACAATGACTCCTATCGTGACACTGAGTTGATCGAGGTACGTGTACGTGTTTCTGACCGCTATGAAATTTCACAGGTTGTGTACTATTTGGATGGATCTCGAGTGTCTTCACACACGTCGCTTGATGATAGGTTCACATTCACGCCGAATGATCTTGCGTTAGAGAAAGGTACCCATACACTACTTGTGGTTGTGTATGATGAAGAGGGTGGCCGAGGTGGAGAGAGTGTAGAGTTTCAGGTTGATTAACGAATAAAGGCGAAGTGTATGTTGTGTTGTTTATGAAGTGCTTTAAGTATCTGTGGTGTACAGCGACTTAACTCGGAGCGGACGGTTGGATGACAGGTGAGGTGTACACCATTGTGTACGATCTTAATATCACCCTCTTTGAGCGCGATTCCACATTCCTTATAGACCACATCTATCAATACTTTTGACTTACTTGCCTCTGGAGGAACAAGGTGTTTGTACTTATCAAGGTAGGAACTCAACTCGTCCATACATACTATCTATTCATCGGCATGACCAAGTAAAAGAAGCTTGCGTCACCCACAGGTCGTACTATCGCTGGTTGTGACTGCCCTGCAAACTGTAGTGTGATGCTGTCGCCTTGAATACTGTGTAGTGCGTCAATAAGGTAGTGGTGGTTGAAACTGATGGTTAGTGCACTACCTTCAAGAGCGGCACTGATGGTATCTGTGGTTTCACCCACATTACTGTGTTCTGTGTGGACAGTAAGTTCTTTCTTCTTTGGTTTGATTGTGATAGTTGTTTGATTGAATTGGTCGGAAAAGATAGCTGCTTTTTTGAGAACACGTTCAAAGTCATACCGTAGCATTGTGGCCTCCGCCATAAAGTCTTTTGGGATGATTTGTGAGTAGTCAGGGAATGAGCCGTTCACTAGACGAAGGGTCATGTAGATGTTTGGTAGTGAAAGTGAGAGTTGGTGCTCATTCATGGAAATGGTTACTGTGTCTTCAGCAACCTCAAGTGCCTTAACAAGGTCTCCGGCGCTTTTTGCTGGGACTAGAAACGGATCTGTTGTGACTGCATTTTTTAACGGTACGCGTTTTTCAGCAAGCCGAAAGCTGTCTGTTGATGCTGCAATGAGTGTACCTCCGTCGGGGTGTAGGTATACACTACTGAGTTCCGGTTTTATGGTGCTGCCGCTTGCACAGTAAGAGACGCTTGTTATCGCTGTCACGAGCGCTTTGGCTGGCATAGTCACTTCCACCCCACCCTCAACTGTTGGTAGTGCAGGAAATTCTTCTACTTCCTGTAATGATATCTTTGCTTGGCCTTCGCTGCTGGTGACAAGCAGATATCCTTCTTGTGACTCTAGGGTTACTGTACTACCACTCTGTAGAGCGCTAACAACATGAGAGAATGTGCTACCAGAAACAGCAACACTACCCTCTTTGGTATTGGAAATATCAACTGTGTGCGTTATGCCTACTTCAAGATTTGTTGCAGTGATGGAAAGTTTGTTGCCCTTCACCTCTAAATGTACACACGAGAGAATGGGAAGCGTGTGATTCTTTCCAGTCATTCGCTCTGTTCGAGACACTGGTTCTATAAGTTGTTCTCGAGTTGCTGTACACTTCATAATAATTTATTTTTTAAAAATATAACACGTTACTATTAAGGGTGTGGATGTGTGGATAAGAATGTAATTTGACTACAACACACACCTGTACGTCCGATCCTTAAAAAGCTTACTTGTGGATTTTCATACACACCAGAGTGACTCGAACATAAACCTAACATATCCCCACACACCATCCCTTACATTCCCACAAACATCCGAACACCCTATACAAACGCTATCCACATAAAAAGAGCTGACTAATCCCCACTACTTCAACATCGCGCGGATCTCCTCTATCTCTCTTCGCAGCGAAGGAGTATTCACCAAATCCTTCTTCACCTTCTCACATGAGTGAATAACTGTTGTGTGGTCCCGACCACCAAGCTTCTGCCCAATACTAGGGTATGAGACATTAAAATCTTCACGCATCAAATACATAATAACTTGACGTGGCTTCACCACCTCTTTCTTGCGCGTCTTTTCATATATCACCGCATCCTCAATATCGTAGTACCGTGCAACACGCTCCACAAGATCCTTCACAGAAACATTACGTTGTGGGCGTAAATTATTCTTCACAATTTGCTTTATATCCGCAACATCCAATGGAGCTCCCTTTAATTGTGTCTGGCATATCACACGATTTAGCACACCCTCAAGGTCACGTATATTACCCTCAACCTCTGTTGCAATGATCTGCGCCAACTCATCAGCAAGCATGAAGTTGTTGTGTGCCGCCTTATTTTTAAGTATCGCAACACGAGACTCGTGGTCAGGTGCATGAACGTCCACAATCATTCCCTGACCAAACCGTGACTGTAGTCGATCGGTTAAGTTGGTGATGTAGCTTGGATGTCTATCACTCGAGAACACTATTTGTTTATTGTTCTCATACAACGTGTTGAAAATATGAAACAACTCTTCCTGTAACTTATCCTTCCCTGAGAGAAACTGTACGTCATCCATAATAAGGACGTCGTATTGACGGTACTTCTCTTTCACATTCTGAATCGTGTTCTGCTGCAGCGCATTGACAATGTCACCACCAAAACGCTCACTCGTAGTGTAGTAGATCTTACAATTATTGTTCCTGCGTTTGAGCTGGTTCCCTACCGCCTGAATGATGTGGGTCTTACCACACCCAACACTTCCGTACACAAACAGTGGATTGTAGGTGATGCCAGGTTCTTTGATCACAGCCTGCGCTGCCGCATGTGCAAGTTCATTGAAAGAACCCACCACAAAGGCGTCGAAGGTGTAGCGAGGGTTTAGGTTGTCGTTTTTGCTCACATAGTGGTCCGCGAGCGGAAGTTCACTCGCAGGAGCTGTACGTGACTCGCGACGTTCTGATTTTTGCCTGCTCTTATCCTCACGCGCTATCACATACTCGATACCACGAACATCAGGAACAACACCACGAAGGGCGCGGAGAATGGTCTTGTGGTGTTTGTCAGCAAGCCAGTCCTTGTAGAACTGACTTGGTACCCCTATGTAGACCGTCCCATCCTCAATTTTGACGATGTGAGTGCCCTTGAACCAGGTACTGAAATTTGCACGAGAAACTGTTAGCTCAATATCAACCAAGGCATTTTCCCACACTTTCCTGGTATCTAAGAGCTCCGTCATAAGTAGCTATTATAGACACATCCACACACATTACCAGTTCCCTTGACACAGGTTGTGTGTGTATTTGAGTCAAAAAGAAGTGGATACTGTGGAAAGAATGTGGATAGAGTTCAAGCACTTGATTTTTCTAATGCGTGTGCTATAATAATAAGCAGATCAACTTTGACAACTATAGAGAGGTAATGAAAATGATCATCCTTGATATCTTGTTTTGGATGCTGTACGCCGTGGCGGGTCTTGCTGTTTGCCTAGCGCTAACAGCATACGCGCTGATGGCTATCGCAGTTATCCGCATTGGCTTAAATGCTGACAAATGGACGGTGGATCGCAAAGATCCACTCTCAACCATGCGACACAAAGGTATTCTCCGCGAACTCGGGCCATTAGAGAATGTAATGGTTACGTTTGCAGGTGACTACCGGTATGTCGCCTTCAATAAAGGTGCCGCTGGCTTCAGTATTCGTGGTCTGGAAGAAGGTGATCCTGGTATGCGTCGCTACAGTGAACGCGACTGGGATCTAGTCACAAAGACAACAGTAAGTTCTAGCAGCTCGGTGCAAAGTCAGTGGGGATGGCTCAGTCCCATCTACTGCTTTCGTTGGTTGGCATACAAACTCACCGGTCGTCATGTTGTCAGGATTTGGTTTCCCTTCTTCACCCATGGGTGGTGGGAAATGTATAAACCTGAACTTCGTGAGTACGAGCGAGCACGTCCCAAGGGCCAGGAAATGAGCCAACATATGCTAGTTCTTGGTCAGAACATTGATGTGGGTAAGGGTGAAAGACCTAATCCGAAGAAGGATAGTGCTAATGTGTGGATGGTTGCAGACACAACCGACCATGCACGTTGGAAGTTCACCCACGAATACATCACCAGTAGTTTTCCGACAAAAGCTGGTTATGAGCTCAAAGGTCACTTCCTTTTCGTGTTCGAACACACCAACTGGCATCGAGCGTTTCGTTGGCCTGATTGGTCCAGACGGATCAATGGATCAACAGATGAAGCGTTTGGTACCATCGTGCGTTCAGGTGACTTGGAGAGTGTCTATGCGGCAAAAGACAAAAGTGCCGTAACTGCGTTTCAAGAGGCAGTTACCAAACATCTCACTGATGCCGCAACGAAGAGCTTCGAAAAGGTGGTTGTGACTGACGACCAGGGTAGGTACCTAAGTGAAGCGGGCAACGTGGTTACTGTTGAACGTAACGCAGCACAAAGGAAGCTTTCTGTTCTCGAAATGCTCGGTCTAAAGCTTTCCGATGTGAGTCTGGTAGATCTTGTACCAGCCGATGAAGAAACCGAAAAAGCGATTACTAAACTCATGGCAATCCTGCCTGAAGGTAAGAATCGCGCTGAGGTAGCGGGAATGTTGGTAGAGGCACAAATTGATGTGTTGGACGAGGTTGATCCAGCCACTGCACAGGCACTTGCTGGAATCATCGGTGCACAGCAGATAGCACGAGCTGGAAAGGTTGATTACCTGCTTGGTGCAGGTGGATCACCAACAGTAGACCAGGCGATGCTTAATCGCATCAACAAAATCCTGGCGGGAGGCGGTGATGAGTAATTCACAATCTTTCATCGACACTTTACTCAAGTTTGCTCCACTGTATCCCGAACGTCTCCGTAGCTGGCTCAAAAAGCAGCAAAAGAAGCGCACGGTTCAAAACGAGCAGGCAAGGTCAAAGTGGCCTCGTGTGACCACATCCAGGCGCTATGTGGTGCTTGGTATGCTTGTTGCACTGGTCGTCTTTACCGTCGGTACGGTTAACTTACTTTCTCCTAGTGAGACTGTGAGTGATCCAGACACCACAACACAGCAAACTACTCAGGAGGTTCCAAGTAGTGATCCCGATACCACAACACAGCAAACCACCAAGGAGGTACCAAGCAAGGATCAATACTCCTTTGACAACCTGAAATGGCCTAACCTTGAATCACCCACTACAGTGTTTACGTGGATTGGTGATACGAGTGTTACGCTTTGGCATATCACCCCTTGGTATGTACCTGTGGGTTTGGTAGCATTGTACTTGTTATTACGGAGACGTGGTCCTCGAACACAGTTTGGTTCTCGGGCAGTCAGCACGGACGACTCCTACTGGCAAGCGCAGCATCGGATGCAGCGCTACAAGGCACGAAGAGGTGCAACATTCCTCATGATCGTGCTCCTAGGTATCGCAGCGCTTGGTGTGTTTGTATTCGCACCAGGGAACACCTTCCTATGGGTGGCTGGACACTGGCAAGGATGGGTACTGCTTTTCATGGCAGCATTTGCACTTGGAGCCGGTCGTCACATGGAAGACACACTTAAAATGGGGTACATACCAACGTACCTGAGTATCGTACTCGCCTTTGTTCTTTTTATAGGTGCCTTGGTCAAATTACTTGGCTGAGCGCACTATTTACACCACCACCCGATAGGGTGGTGTTTGTTTTATACTGAAGCTGTGGTATAGTCCGCAGACATAAAGACAACAGTATGCCGAAGCGAACATATCAACCAAAGAAGCGAAAGCGCAAGACAACACACGGCTTTCTCGTGCGCATGCGCACACCGGGAGGCAAGCGTGTCGTAAAGAGACGACGTGCAAAAGGCCGTACGAAGCTAGCTGTATAAATACACCCGTCATGTTGAAGAAACGTGACCGACTCTCAAAACGCGAGGTAGAGACCCTTCTTAAGAAGGGTCGTCGTCTGCACAGCACCCTACTCACTGTCGCATACTTACCTGCACCACACACGAAAGCTGCTGTGGTAGTTGGGAAGAAGATCGCTAAAAAAGCGGTGCAGCGACACCTGCTACGACGCCGTGTATTTCACCTGCTGGAACGGTGGGGTGCACTCTACAACGGGAAGCATGTAGCAGTACTGCTGCACCCCGACGCAGCGCACGCGACATACCAAGAGCTTGAACAAACACTCACACACCTGCTGGAAAAGGTATAGTGTGTAGCATAAGGACGCCTGTTGGGGTAGAATAGCCCACATATGGCTGAGCTATTCAATGATTTCATTTTCAACCCACTCTACAATATCCTCATAGGTATTCTGAGTGTTGGAGGGTGGATCGACCTTGGTATTGCCGTCATAATTCTCACACTCATCGTCAAATTTGCGATGTTTCCTATATCGCTCAAGGCGGTGCGTACTCAGCGTATACTCAAGGAACTCGAGGACCCGATACGCGAGATACGAGAAAAGTTTAAAGACAAACGAGAAGAACAGGGCCGTAAAATGCTCGAGCTGTATCGTGAAAAGGGAGTGAACCCCTTTTCAAGCTTTCTCACACTGCTCATACAACTGCCGATCATCATTGGCCTCTATTTTGTATTCCTGAAAAGCGGTTTCCCGGAAATAAACCAAGAGCTTCTGTACTCCTTTATTCAAGCGCCGGGCAGTGTGCCAATGTACTTTCTTGGTGTCATCGACATGGTCAGCAAAAGCATTCCACTCGCACTCTTGGCGGGCGTGACTCAGGCGATACAAGCTCACCACTCGCTTCCTGAAGCGAAGCCACGCAAGGAAAATGCCACGTTTCAGGAGGACTTCGCTCGGTCGATGCAAATGCAGATGAAGTACGTCTTTCCCCTTCTCATGGTGTTTATTGCATACATCACGAACGCCGCTGTTGCATTGTATCTGATTACGAGTAATATCTTCGCTATCGGACAGGAGCTCTACGTCAAGCGTATTCATGCAGCAGAGCGCCCGAACGATTAAGTATGGATGAACAAGCAACACAAGCACTCATACAGGAATTTGTTGACCATTTGGGCATTGAGACTGAGTCTATAGAACCATCCTCCATCGGCGCACACCAAATGTACAATATCCGAACAAAGGACAGTAAACGTCTTATCGGTCCGCACGGCGAGCACCTACGGAGCTTCAACTACCTGATACGCCGCTTTGCTGAACGCAAGTTCGAGGACAAGGACACACGCTTCCTTGTAGACGTTAACGGGTACCAGCTAAACAAGATCCAGGAGCTTGAACAAAAAGCAAAACTCCTGGCAGAACGTGTGAGAACGTTTCGCAGCAGTGCGGAAATGACACCAATGACGGCGTACGAACGCATGATAATCCACTCGCTGTTCACGGACGACCCCGAGATCACAACCGAGTCTGAGGGAATGGGAAAGACACGGCACATCATCCTAAAGTACAAAGGTGTCGCAGCCGAGTAGAGACTCGAGCCATGGTTCCACGTGGGACACTACGGAGAGGTCTACTCCAGTGCCTCGACCTCTGAAGCTGTGTTCCCCGGCTGCACCGCTTCTGGAATTCGTGCAGACCACAGTATGCTGTTTTGGTGCGTTCTAAATAGCACGAAGTCTTCATTCGGGCTGACAACCAGGTCTACCATGTCGAATGTCTGACTGGTATGCTCCTCTGGGTTCAAAACAACCTTAACACTACCTGTCTCAATATTAAATTGATACAGGATATCCTCCGACTGTGTACGGCCCATGTACCAATCTTCCAAGTATCCCCTGTCACCCAAATTACTCGGCACCGCACAATATATATTTGAGCTATCTACAGTGCCCCAAACACATTTCTCCACAATTGAAGCACGTGGAAGACTGACGACATCTCCAGTTTCGATCGTTAGTACCCGCAGAGACGTCACACCTTCCGCCGTTTCCTGCAGCGAGTAGAGAAGCTTGTCACCCCCCGCATCGCTCTTTGCCGCCAGGGCATACTGCTTGGCTAAGATGACAGAAACGGACTCAGTGTTAGGGTTGATCAACCAGACGAGTCCATGGGCAATGCTGCTCGGATTTGTGTACACTACAATGGTATTCTGCGCGGTCCAGGAAACACTCAGGTTTGTGAGAGGAGAGGTCCATACGCTTCTCCTGATGCCCAACTCAACGCTTTCAAGGTATCCGGTGACACCCGTGTCGGTCCTCTCAAAAAAGAACACATACTCCCCGTCCGGAGAGACAGAAGCGTCTACTATCCCCGAAGGGAGTGCGCGAGCCCCGATGTTTTGTGTGCCACCTGTCGTTGTGGCACCTCCCGCTTCCACAAACCTGTCGATGTACGTTTCCAGCCGCGTTGCATCTGTTGAGTAGCGCCGGAGCAGTGTGACAGTACCGTTCGGGGACCATAGTGACTCACCAATACGTGTCACCGTGTCTCCAGATACAGTGGTTGGTATTTGCATGATATCGATGGGTGTATCATACACGTGCCCTGTCCCCCGTTCTGTGTACCGTATCGTTTGTGTGCCACCGGAATGGAAGACCGTCGCACCTATCACCGGCACCTCTGCAACCATACGCAGCACCGGGGCGGGCCGCTCAATGTCTTCCGCATTCATGGTGAAGCTCGTGGTCGTACCCGTAGGAACTATACCCACCAACGAAGTGTCACGTACATCACCGGTGCTGCCAAACGGATTTTCCGGTTCGCCTACTGTATCTTCGCCACTTCGTCCGAACAACAGCACGACCAGCAGCAGCACAATGATGACAAAGACACTCACTACCGCTCCTATGATGAATTTCCTATCGTGCATACCGGTGTTAGTTAAGAATTCTATGGGTTACTAGTCTCAAATGCGTCAAACGCGCTCATGCTGGTCAACTGCGGATTTATGGTCCACAAGACCAACACGGCTGCAAGTACGATCAAGAGACCCACTATCGCGTTCGTTATTTGCTCTTTGGCATTGCCGACATTTGGGATGGATTCACTCGTCATGTACTTGAAGCCACCTATAGCAAGCATCACTACAGCTAGAATTGCAGCCAAGCCCACCGACATACCCAAGAGTGCGTTCAGCAGCTCTCTCATACCCACCCAGTTGTTACCTATGATGGGCAGACTTCCTGAGAGCGGTTGAAATTCGAAGGCCGATGCGACGTATGGGAGCGTGAAGAGCGTCACAATGACCGTAAGGAATGTAACACGGGAATGTATCTTATCAATCATAATGTTGTTGTTTGCACACCATTTGAATCGGTGTGAGCATTAAATCGTATCGTTGTTTCCTGTTGTGCGCTCTGGAACGATGTTTCACTGTTGTTCACACGTGTGACCACACGCGCGGTCGATGCAGCACTGCCCTGCGGGGCAAGGACGATGGAGCCGCGAGCAGGTATCTCCTGCCCGCCGATGGTCCACTCATAGACCACGTTCTTCCCCGCTCGTGAATCGGTCTCTATGAAGTATGGCTCGACTACCAAAACCTCCTGCTGGCTTGACATACTGTACGTTCTTCCCAGCGCCTGCTCGTGCAGTATGCCGAACAGGGGGCTGTCGATGTAGTAGAGCAGTCTCGCGGATGAGCGAGGGACGTCAAACGTGCGCAGTACCCGCACTTCCCCAGCCGGGTCGCGTATCTTAATACCAACACGAAAAGCGTCAAACGGTTGCGGAGTACTTAGAGTTACAGACTCCAAACCCCTGCCGACTTCAGATGGTGCGTATGCACCATTAATCGACCACTCGTACGTTAATTCGTCATTCGTATACAGACTGCCATCCGTTTTTGGTATCGTTGGCAAGGCAAGCAAGCGAACAGCTGCCCCAGCCGGGACGAGAGCTCTTCCTTTATAGAGTGGCGGTGTATACGTTTCCCCCTCCCATACAAGCGCCACATCACTCACCAGCACCACCTCCTGTGAATGCACAGAGCGCCCGTTTGGCGCGACCGCTGTAACCTCAAGAACTGAACGTGAACCAATAGCGCCCGTATCAAATTGATAGTCACGCACACCGTATCCCTGTTGAACGACGGTACCATTTTCCTTCCATGTGATGAGCGCCGTGTTTAAGTTGACGTACGATGTTTCCACGGTTGCGCGCACACTCTCATTGGCTTGGGGATACTGTGGCGTGAGAGTAATGTCTGAGGAGCCAAGTGATTGGGCAGATTCCAGCGCATATGCTTCGTGCACAGAAAACAAGACCAATAGTGATAACAGCAGCACGACCATCGCACCACGATGAAACGACGCTGCGCCACTCGTTCGAGGGTTCAAGGACATATAGTTGCAGTATACCGTATATTTATTAGTCATAAGCTTTATGCGTGAGGATAACCTATGCAGCGCGTGCCATGGACGTGCGTCTGTATGTTGGTACGTTTGCAGCTCTTTGATTCCTTAACATTTCCGCTGTTTGCTGCTGTCTTTTGTTCATTTGTTGTCGGTGTTTTGTCTCATCCTCTTTTTGCGAAATTCGTACATGTCGCCACACTGCAAAGGTAATACCGGGTAGAATGTTGAAAATTGGTAGACACTCAATAATCAGAGTAAGGAGATTCGCAACCAATCTCCCCGGTTTGGGTGATAGTACAAACACTTTTCGTACGCCAAACCAAGCAAGAAATACGAAAAATGCCAAAAAGATAGATAGCAGTGAGCCTATGAAATATAGCATGGGACCAACAATAAAACCGCCACCAATCATTGCTATTGCTGCACTTGCCCGAGTCGAAAACTCACACACCGTCTTACCGGTGTATTTGTCTAGCAGGTTTGATTTGTCGCCCCAACCAATACGATAATCTAGAACTTTATTGTACCAAGCGTCTTCCTCACAAAATGTCTCTGTTGCAGTATTATTAAGCTGACTGAATATAAAACCCGTTGCAATAAGGATTAGAAGTAGCGGCATCAAATCAAACAGGAATCCAATGAAAACCATCAAGGAGCCATGTTTCTTTGAGACACGATATTTTACTTTCTTCAAGTCGTTATCCATCGCAACGATGCTATCATGCCCCTCCAGTTGGCGTTGTATCCGGGTTGCCTGAGCTCGTTGTGCTGCTGGTACTGATGTCATATTATCCTTCCGCCGGGGAGTCACCCTTCTCAAGCGCATCGCGCTCCTTTTGTATGGCGAGAAGCTGACTTGGATCAGAGGTAATTATCTGGTCTTCCGTATAGGA
>CAMYLP010000011.1:49336-52419 GCA_947259245.1 uncultured Patescibacteria group bacterium | reverse complement strand
CGGTCTCCTCGAGGTCGGCGGCACCGCTACCTCGACCTTCGCGGGCCCAGTAAAGGCGACCTGCTTCACCACCGACGGCGTGAACTGTATCACCGGCGCCGGCGGCAGCGGCACCGTGAACAACTCCACGGCGGGTTACGTCGCCTACTACGAGACGAGCGGCACGGCCGTCTCCGGTACGTCGTCGCTCTTTATCGATACCGTTGGTCGTATTGGCATCGGTACCACGACACCAGGTTATCATGATGAAGAGCTGGTGATTTCCAGCGTCGGAGGTAGTAGTGATACAATGATATTATTCGACCTCAATGACACTGTGACTCACTTTGGCTTGAACACTGACGGTGCGAGCAACGAATACTTCGGAGTGACGAATGGAGATGAATCAGAACACTGGTTCGCCATCTCACCAACGACCGGCAACGTCGGCATCGGCACCACCACCCCACTGGCTCGTCTCACCGTCGGCTCCTCGACACCGAGCGCCCTCACCGCAGCCGACTACTACAACTCAGCATACATCTCAGGTCTCCTCGAGGTCGGCGGCACTGGCACGAGTACCTTCGCAGGCACGCTCGACATCGACGGCACCGGCACGAGCACCTTTGCAAACGGTATCGCGATCGAGAGCGGCTGCTTCAGAGACGCGAGCGGCAGCTGCATCGGCGCCGCCGGCGGCAGCGGCACGGTGAACAACTCCACACAAGGCTACGTCGCCTTTTACGAGACCAGCGGTACTGCGGTCTCGGGCACGTCGACGCTGTTTATCGATACGAACGGCTTTGTGGGGGTTGGCGGCACCACCACTCCGAGCAGACCACTAACCGTGGTATCAACAGACACTGGCCCAGGGAACTATGCTGCCCTTGTAATAAATTCTGCGGAGTCACCTATAGAAGCGATTGGTGACAATGATCTGTTTTTCTATCGTTCCAATGATGAAGCAATTGACCGAGCGATGGATCTTGTTTTTGCTCGTTCCCGGGGGACAGCAGATACACCAACTATCGTTCAAGATGGCGACCACCTGGCTCGACTGCTTGGTCGTGGACACGATGGTGGTACAGATGGCCTTGAGTGGATCAACGATGCAGGGTATGTGTCCATCGAGGTTGACGGCACACCAGGTTTAGATGACATGCCGGGCCGTATCGTGTTTGCGACCACGCCCGACGGCAGCAACGTACCCCTCGAGCGCATGCACATCACCAGCGCCGGCAACGTCGGTATCGGTACTAGCTCACCGACTGACCTCCTGCATGTAAACGCGAGTCTCGACTCTGACGGCAGTATGAACACCGCCGATGAAGAAGCCATCTTCGAGGGAGACGATATGCGTTTGCGCATTACTAGCTCCGATGTAGGCGCCTGGGGCTCCGCCTTGAACTTCGACCAAGTAGACCTTAGTAACGGCACCGATTTTGAAAACACCTGGGGCATTGCCCGACAAACCAATGGCGACGGCTCCGGCGACGGCCGACTGGCCTTCACCTACGGCACCGACCCAATAGCGGTTCTCAATAGCGAAGTACTGTCTATTCAATCAGGTGGCAACGTCGGTATCGGCACCACCTCCCCTTCGTCCCGGCTGAGCGTTGCCGGCAGCACATGGCTCGACGGCACCGTTATCAACCTTGCAAGCACGAGTGCAAACAACCTCGCACTCAACTACCTCACGAGCGCGACGAGCACGATAGTGGACAATGCATCGTTCGCCTGGACTATCGCCACCTCCACCACCGCAGACCCCATCTTCCGCATCGATACGAGCGGTACGCAGGCAACCACGAGCATCCTCGGCGGATTTGACGTCAACTCAGGCGCGATACACTACGACTACAGCGGAAACGTCACGAGCATCGAGAAGCTCAACCTTGGCAACCTTAAGTTCGAGGACAACGCCGGCAAAGTTTCGTGGGTAGACATGCCAATCACCGCCACCGCCGCTACCGACACCGTGATGGCGTACACCGCACAGCTCGACGGCGTCGCCGGTCTCACCATCTGGGGTAGGGCAAGCGGTGAGGAGGCCGCGGTGATGAAGGACCTGCGTGTGGTCGTAGGCACCACAAGCGACGGCATGCTTGCCTCCTCAAACATTCCGAACGGATCGTTCATCGTGAACGACGGTATCATTTGTGTGGACGACGGCGGTGACAATTGTGACGATGCGCAGCGGTTTGCCGGAGGTCTCTACGCCACCAGTACCACCGTGACAGCGATAGACGTTGCAGAGAACTACCCCACGAACGACGAAACACTGTCTGCCGGCGAGCTTGTGATGCTTGACGCCGACAATGAGGTATTCGTCTCCCGCTACAGCACCAGCAGCGGCACCAGCACACCGCGACTCATCGGTGTGGTCTCCACCGCTCCGGGCCTCCTGCTCGGCGGCTTTGGCGCGGTGTACTATCCGGATGCGTATAAGGTACCGGTAGCGCTCTCCGGACGCGTGCCGGTGAAGGTCACGGACGAGAACGGCACTATCGCAGTGGGAGACCGTATCGCACCTTCCGCATCACTCGATGGCTTTGGCGCTGTTGCGACCGCAACAGGGTACACGGTGGGCGTTGCGCTTGAGGCGTTCGTACCGGAGGAACACGCGAGCACTACCGTCGCGACCGGCACAGTACTCGTGTTCATCGACCCGCAGTACTACTTTGCGGAAGATCAGGTGTACATAGACCACGAGACCGGCAACGTCGGTATCGGCACGACCTCACCGCTCTACAGTCTGCACGTGGACGGAGATGTGGCCGCCCAGTCGTTCATAAACATCTCCACTAGAGACGCGAAGAAGGATATCGAGTACCTGACACCGGAGGACCGCATAGACGCGCTCACCAAGATACGGGGTATGCAGCTTGCACGATACCACTATGCGGGAGAAGCGAGCAGCTCACCACTGCGCTTGGGGCTCATCGCTGAGGAGTCACCCGAAGATGTGCTGTCTGTTGACGGCAAGGGAGTAGACCTGTACAAACTCTCCGCTCTCACGCTCGCAGGCGTACAGGAGCTCTCGCAGAAGGTGACCGCACTTGAGAGCATCCTCGGCATGTCGCTCGCAGACCTTGAGATGAGCA
>CAMYLP010000011.1:0-49304 GCA_947259245.1 uncultured Patescibacteria group bacterium | reverse complement strand
TATCGATACGAGACGGCTTCGCCTCATTCGCGAGCATCTTCACCGGCGAGCTCACGGTCGGTACCGAGACCATGCCGACCGGTATCCAGCTCTACGACGAGGTCACGGGTAACCCGTACTGTGTACGCGTGCACAACGGCGAGCTCGTGCAGAGCGAGGGTGACTGTATGGCGGCACCACCGAAGAACACTATAGAACCGGACCCGACGCCGCCTGACATGCTGCCGGACCCGACGACGGTACCAAGTCCCGAGCCAGCTCCTGACCCAGAACCGACACCTGAGCCTGCACCGGAACCAGCACCTGATCCGGACCCGACGACGGTACCAAGTCCCGAGCCTGCACCTGACCCAGAACCGACACCTGAGCCTGCACCGGAACCAGCACCAGCGCCTGACCCAACGCCTGAACCGACACCACAACCAGCTCCTGAGCCAGAACCAACGCCAACTCCTGAGCCAGAGCCGACATCTGACCCAGCACCAGCGTCGGAGCCGGAACCTGCAGCGTAGAAAGGTCATCAGGGTGCTGTGACAGAAGAGAAGGCTGCGTCGCAGGAATGGTACAATGCAGCAGCCACAGGTGTACACGGGACGCCGCACGATAAAGGAACATGACTCAAACACAGAAATTCATCGCCATCCTTCTTTCTGTACTCCTTTTGGGTGGTCTGTTTATCGTGTTCCAGACACGTGGCGATACCACATTTGGCGTCACCATTACCACCAACCCTGACCTTTCTCGCGGCCTCGTCGGCCACTGGACGTTCGATGGGGGTACTATAGTTGGCGCTACGACCACAGACGTGTCGGGAAACGGCAACGATGGCACCATCTTCACAGAAGGACTAAGTAGTACCACATATTCAGTTGCAGGTGCCGACACGTATACCGTTCCGCAGGGTGTGACAGAGATCACCGTGAAGGCATGGGGCGCAGGAGGAGGCGGCGGTGGCGGGGAGACGGACGGCACTACGGGGGAAGAATATGGGGGCGATGGTGGTGGTGGTGGCTTTATCGTGGGAACGATACCGGTTACACCGGGCGAAACTCTTAGTGTCGTTGTTGGCGGCGGTGGCGCTGCCGGCGCTGGGCACGCTGAAGGCGGTGAAGGAGGTGGTGGTGGGGGGCATAGTGAAGTAAACAGAAGCGGAGCACTACTTCTTGCTGCGGCAGGGGGTGGTGGTGGAGGAGGTAGCTCACATGACCAGCACGACGTTGGTGGTGACGGTGGTGAGGGCGGCGGCACCACGGGTGGGAACGGCACCGTCGGCGGTAGCAATACAGGTAAAACAGTTGGCGGCGGCGACTTCGGCGAAGGGGGCACGCAAACTTCAGGGGGCGCGGGCGGAAGCGGAGCGCATGCCGATGGCTCCGACGGTACAAACGGCAGCGCTGAGCAGGGTGGAGCGGGTGGCGCCGTATCAGCCGGATGTAACTCAGGAACGGGTGGCGCTACCAATGGCGGAAGTAACGGCGGCGGTGCAGGCGGCGACAGTGAAAGCCCCACAAACTGCGGCGGCGGCGGCGGTGGCGGCGGTGGATACTATGGCGGCGGCGGTGGAGAGGCAGCCGTGGACGAAGGCGGCGGTGGTGGTGGTGGTGGTTCAAGCTACGCCACCAGTACAGCGAGTGCGACGAGTACCACTGCCGGGAGCGGCACAAGCGCGGGGAACAATGGCGATAGCGATTATGCCGGCAACGCCGGCCAGGGCGGTGCCGGTGGCGACGAAGGCGATGGCGTCGCTGGGAATGCTGGTCGCGTAGTAATAAGCGCCACCACATCCGAAATTGCTCTTGTTCCAGGCACACTCGGACAGGCACTTGAATTTGACGGGACGGACGATCTAGTAACGGCAGGAGATGATACATCAACAAGATTAAATCGTGACTTTACACTTGCGGCATGGGTGTATTTTAAAGATGTATCCAATTACAGAGCTATTCTCAGTCATGATGATGGTGAATGGTATTTTTTGAAGAACAACACAAGCAACAAACTGGCTCTTGCGGAAACATTTGTAAGTGTTGACGTTGAGGCCAACACTTCGCTCGTAGCGAACACATGGTATCACGCCGTAGTTACCGTTGGCCCAGGCACACCTGCAACGGTGACATTCTATTTAAATGGAGTTAACGATGGCTCTGGGGAAACAAGCAGCACGTATGACGACAATGCAACAAGTAAGCCCGTGGTAATTGGAAGCGCAAGCGAAGGAGGAGCAGATAACATGGAAGGCATAATTGACGATGTCCGCATCTACGACCGTGCGCTCTCGGCTGAGGAGGTGAAGCGCATGTTTGACCTCGGCAACACGACGCGCATCGGGAAGACCATCACCACCAACCCCAACCTTAATGATGGACTGGCAGGCCACTGGAGCTTCGACGGGAAAGACATGGATATCTCCGCTTGGACGGCAGAGGTTCGCGACAGCTCCGGGAACGGCAACCACGGTGACTGGATAAATCACGCCACCACCACCACCATCGGCAAACTTGGCCAGGCGTTGGAGTTTGATGGTAGCAATGACTATGTCGATGTGGGAGACATTGACTTTACCGGGGAAATTACACTATCATCTTGGATTAACACTAGGTCACAACCTCAATATCTAGACATCATCACTAAAACCGGTGGCGGAACACCGGCTGACTATTATTTACTAACCGGCTATGATGAAGTACAGTTCGGATTTTATGCAGGGGGGTACATATTTCATACTACATCGGTCGATCTAGACATTAATACTTGGTACCATGTTGTCGCCACCTTTGATGATTCAGCGAATAACGTGAAGATATATATAAATGGCGTTGAAGAACTAGATGAGTCTGAAACAAACTCACCAACCGCTAGCAACGACACGACCAAAATTGGAGGAGGATGGACTAATGAGGTGTGGGATGGTTTTCTGGACGACGTCCGCATATACGACCGCGTTCTTTCCGCCGCAGAAGTAAAGCGCCTCTACGAGCTAGGGCAGTAGGCACCATGGGAAATATTTCACGCATGAAACACAGCACAAAATTCATCATCGTTCTCCTCACCATACTCATTGTCGGGGCAGCGTACGTGGTGTTTACGACACGCGGCGACACGCGCATCGGCCTTACACTCACCACAAATCCCGACCTTTCTCGCGGTCTCGTCGGCCACTGGACGTTCGACGGACCGGATATGGACTGGGGCAGCACGACCTCTGAGGTACAGGATGTGAGCGGGCAGGGAAATCACGGGAATGCCACGACCACGATGAGTGCCGCCACATCACCCACATCCGGTGTTGTAGGTCAGGGTATGCAGTTTGATGGAGTCAAAGATGAAATACTTGCTGGAGATGATATATCAACAAGATTGAACCGTGATTTTACATTAGCCGCATGGGTGTATTTTGAAGACGTCTCCGGTTACAGAGCGATCATAAGCCATGATGTTGGCGAATGGTATTTCCTGAAGAACAACACCAGCAACAAACTAGCCTTCGCAGAAGCGACTATAAGTGT
This sequence comes from uncultured Patescibacteria group bacterium, assembly GCA_947259245.1. Lineage (GTDB taxonomy): Bacteria > Patescibacteriota > Minisyncoccia > Phycocordibacterales > UBA12088 > UBA12088. The sequence continues at coordinate 45,798 of CAMYLP010000011.1, read as the reverse complement.
CGATGCTGAAGCCAATACCGCACTTGAAGCCAACCGATGGTATCACGCTGTGGTGACCATTGGCGCTGGCACACCTGCCACCGTGACGTTCTATCTGAACGGTGTTCCTGACGGTTCAGATACTACAAGCGGTACGTACGATGATAATGCAACCAGCAAACAAGTATCGATTGGCAGCGGAGGAGAAGGAGGAGGGAACGCGATGAAGGGAAAGATAGACGACGTCCGCATATACGACCGCGCTCTGTCCGCTGCTGAGGTGAAGCGGCTCTACGACCTCGGTAACACCACACGCGTTGCGGAGACAGTGACCTCGAACCCGACGCTCGAAGATGGTCTCGTCGGCCACTGGACGTTTGATGGTCCAGATATAGACTGGAGCAGCACTACCGCGGAAGTGAAGGATAGAAGCGGTCAAGGGAATAACGGCAATGCTACCACCACCATGTCGGCCTCGAAAAGCAGATCTATCGGCGTGTTGGGGCAGGGTATGAATTTTGACGGAGTAGGCGATTACGTAAACATCGCTGAAAATACGTATTCTGACGACATGACCATTAGCGCATGGATCAAGCCCAATTCTCTGAATTTTTATGAAACTATCGTTGCCTTGGCGGGTAGTGTGAGTACCGAAAGGGCGGGAATTCACGGCATTGAAGACCTCTATAATGAGTCTTGGCGAGTGGGCTCACGTTACCGCAGTATTTACATCAACAAGTTTTGCATTGTATAAGGATGGGGTACTCGTTGACAGTGGCACAACCGGTACAGGTGCACAAGATGCCATTGTATCCAATGTCACTAAAATCGGATATGGTGTCATCGGCTCTTCCGAATACTTTGATGGACATATCGACGACGTCCGCATATACGACCGCGCTTTGTCTGCCGCTGAAGTAAAGCGCCTCTACGACCTCGGCAACACCACACGCGTCGCGGAGACAGTGACCTCGAACACCACGCTCGAAGATGATCTCGTCGGCCATTGGACGTTTGATGGACCGGATATGGACTGGGGCAGTACGACCGCTGAGGTGAAGGACAGGAGTGGGCAGGGTAATAGTGGCGACGCTGCAAGCTCTATGTCAGTTTCGAAGAGTCCCGAGATTGGCATTATCGGGCAGGGTATACAGTTTAATGGCACGGACGATTGGGTAGACATTACATCTGGTACTGTTTTTGATGCAGGTACTCAGACGTGGGCCCTCTGGTACAAAACTGATGGTGTATGGGGCACTGACGGTACCAGCGCAGAAGATGTTGCTATATTGATAGGCAGACACGATGCAGTGAATAGCCGCAATGGCGTGTATATAATACTCCATCCAGAGGGACTTCTGAACGTATCTAACAAGCCAAACTCTGGATTTTCGTCAAACCTAGATGCTGGCACCACAACCCTTAAGGAGTGGCATCATGTAGCATACGTGTTTCGTCAGGGTAACGGAGAGAACAATGAAGTGTATGTAGATGGCGTTGTCGCCACTTCTAGTGTAAACAGCGCAGCATGGTCCTTTAACAATCAAGATATCATGATTGGTGATTCGGCCGACTCGTGGTGGGAGGAATACGGGGGTCAGATAGACGACGTCCGCATATACGACCGCGCTCTGTCTGCCGCTGAGGTGAAGCGGCTCTACGAGCTAGGGCAGTAGGTACCATGGGAAATACCACACGTATGAAACACAGCACAAAATTCATCATCGTTCTCCTCACCATGCTCTTTGTCGGGGCAGCGTACGTGGTGTTTACGACACGCGGCGACACGCGCATCGGCGTTACACTCACCACAAACCCCGACCTTTCTCGCGGTCTCGTCGGCCACTGGACCTTCGACGGGAAAGATATGGATTGGAGCAGCACTACGGCTGAGGTACAGGATGTGAGCGGGCAGGGAAATCACGGCAATGCTACTACCACGATGTCTGCTTCGAAGAGTCCTGACGCGGGCGTAGTCGGACAGGGCATGTACTTTGACGGAGCGAACGACTATGTAGACATGGGCGACGTCGCGTCTATTGTCGAGGACGGACCCGTGACGCTCAGCGCGTGGGTTAATGTCCACTTGTTCACTGACGGGGTTGGTGACGAATTTAACTATATCGTTGGCAAGGGATTCGATGGCACCGATGAAGCATATTTTCTAAGAATACGGAACTGGTCCAGCACGCTGTACTTAGACGCAGGATCATACTCTGGTACGGAGCATCAAGCAAGTTGGGTTATAGACGGTTGGAGTACGAACGAATGGCGTCATGTCGCCGGCGTCTACGATGGCACAAAATGGTATGTATACTTTGATGGTGCACTCAAGGCCGAAAACACAACTGCCGGTCCGGAAAACAACACACGCCCACTCGCTGTTGGTGCCTTTGACAATAACGGCACGTATGACAGAGAGTTTGACGGTCTCATCGACGACGTCCGTGTCTACGACCGCGCGCTGTCCGCTGCCGAGGTGAAGCGCATCTTTGACCTCGGTAACACCACACGCGTCGCAGAGACGGTGACCTCGAACCCCACGCTCGAGGATGGTCTCGTCGGCCACTGGACCTTTGACGGACCGGACATGGATTGGGGCAGTACGACCGCTGAGGTGAAGGACAGGAGTGGAAATGGCAACCACGGTAATGCGACGACCAGTATGTCAGCGACGAGTAGCCCCACCTCCGGTGTGTTGGGACAGGCACTGGAGTTTGACGGGGGATTCGACACTGTGAATTTAGGTAACCCCTCAGAGTTGCAAATTACCGGAGCACTGACAATTTCAACCTGGGTAAAAGCAGACACAAATCAGAACACCTCAATCTTTGGAAAAGTAGATTGGCAAGGTGACCAACGCTCATACAGATTACAGACCGACCCCGGTACTGCGTCCACAAGATACGAGTTTAGAATTGCCGGAACCTGCAATGCGAGCGAAACCCCATCTGGCTACAATGAAGCAGCGGATGGGGAGTGGCACCATGTCGTAGGCGTGTACGAGCCCTCCACAGCCCTTCGAGTGTATGTTGATGGAGTACTAGGAGCTGAGAACACAACAAGCATTCCCGCAGCCATTGCTGACTGTACTGCAGACGCCTATATAGGATCGAGATCACATATAGGCTTACCTGCCGAAATGTTTGACGGTCTCATCGACGACGTCCGCGTCTACGACCGCGCGCTGTCCGCTGCTGAGGTGAAGCGCATCTTTGACCTCGGCAACACGACGCGCGTCGCGGAGACGGTGACCTCGAATCCCACACTCGAGGACGGACTCGTCGGTCACTGGACGTTTGATGGACCGGACATGGATTGGGGCAGTACCACTGCGGAGGTGAAGGACAGGAGTGGGCAGGGTAATAGCGGCGACGCTGCAAGCTCTATGTCCGCTTCAAGAAGCCCCGATGCTGGCACCCTGGGTCAGGGCATGCACTTTGATGGAGCAGCGGATTACGTGGAAATACCTTATACTAGTGATTTCAACATCACGGAAAACATAACGCTTAGCGCATGGATCTTTACTGAAAGTATCACCGACCCTTCTGCAGGGGGTAGGTCAATAATCGACAAGCGGAACGCTGACTCATACGGTTTATCCATTGTAGAAGCCGCGAACGGTGCCTGTCCCGCTGCCACAATCTGTGCAAGTTATCGCATAGACGGTGGTTGGTACGCAGCTAGTACGTCTTCCTCAAATTTGTTGAACACGTGGACACATGTTGTCAGTACGTATGATGGTTCAACGATTACACTATACCTTGACGGGGTGCTCAAAGACACAACATTGTTTTCTGGAACGCTAGACGTAGGGTCTTCTCCAGTTTGCATAGGTCGTGACCCAGATGGAACAGACTGTGTTTCCAGAGACTCGACCTTCGACGGTACTCTCGACGATGTCCGCATATACGACCGCACTCTGTCCGCCGCTGAAGTAAAGCGCCTCTACGAGCTCGGTCAGTAGCAGCACACAGCCGACCAGAGCTGGTGATAGTGTGATAGCGGGGCGGTACACGAACGGTATACTAAAACAGTACAGATATGGAGTACATACTACGAAGTTTTCATAAGTCTGGCATCTTCGGCTGGCTCTACGCCGCGAGCTTGTTCCACGGCTTCCATTTCTTCGCGGTGCACTACATAAACAGCTCCTACCTTGAACGTTTTCTCTCTCAGAGCGATGTGGGTCTCATGTTCGCCATAAGCTCTGCCTTGACCGTGCTCCTCCTCGCCACAACCGCTGTCTTCCTCACAAAGTACGGCGGCTACAACGTGGCACTGCTCGCCACCAGTCTCAACTTGGTATCATCACTCGGTCTCGCGTTCGTCACGGACCTCGGTTGGATATTCGTCTTCTTTGCGGTGCACACGATGTTGATACCGGTGACGTTGTTCTGCTTTGATGTCTTCCTTGAAAGCAACAACCATGACGAGGGAAGTACGGGGTCGATACGCGGTATATTCCTTTCGATGGCGCTTCTTGCCGCACTCTTCTCACCTGTCATCTCCGGGTACCTTGCGGGAGATGGCGCACGGTATGAGTGGGCGTACTTGGCGAGTGCCATCTACCTGTTGCCGGTGCTTATGATACTCAATGTACGTTTTCGGAACTTTGTTGACCCGCAGTACGAGGTGTTATCCCCAAAACGCATACTGCAGGCAATCTGGCGTGACAAGAACTTGTACCATGTGTCCGCCGCACAGTTCCTTATGCGGTTCTTTTTCTCCTGGTACGTCGTGTACCTTCCGATATACTTGCACCTCAGCGTGGGATTTTCGTGGCCGGAGATCGGTATCATTCTCTTTGTAATGCTCGTGCCGTATGTGCTCATTGAGTACCCGGCGGGGAAGATAGCGGACAAGCTTTTAGGCGAGAAAGAGCTCATGGCGACCGGCTTCATCATCGCGAGCGTTTCGACCGCCACGCTCTTTTGGCTTGATAGCACCAGCATGTGGGTGTGGGCGGGTGTTCTCATGGTCACCCGTGTGGGCACTGCGCTCATCGAGAGCATGACCGAGACGTACTTCTTCAAACAGATAGACGGCGATGACACAAGCATTCTTTCCATTTTCCGCATGCTACGTCCTCTCGCCTACAGTCTCGGTCCCGCGATCGCGGGAGCGCTCCTCGCGATCACATACCCCACGACCCTGTCGCTACAGCACCTCTGGCTCATATTGGCGGCCATCATGCTCGTTGGTGTGATACACCCACTACGACTACAAGACACACGTTAGGATGCGTCGAGTCGGGCAACGTCCTGATGTTAGAGTCCGAGTACAACGGGTATCACAATGGGCCGCTTGTTCGTCTTTTGGAGGAGAAAGCGTCCCACTGACTCCGCGATGTTGTTGCGGACGTACTCAAAGTTTATGGGGTTGCTATTTCTTGTCGCATCGACAATGGCCTTTTTGACAATGACCCGTGCTTCTCCGAGGAGTTCTTGGCTTTCTCGCAAGTATACAAAACCTCGTGAAATGATATCAGGACTCTTACGCAATTCGCCGGTACGGGCATTGACGGTCGCAATGATGACGAACATACCATCCTGCGCAAGCGTTCGTCTGTCGCGGATAACGACGTCTTGGACGTCGCCGACCGAAAGGCCGTCAACCATCATAATGGAGCTCGGCGCCTTCACATCGAGCACCTTTGCTTCCTTACCTTCAATGAAGTCAACAATGGTCCCGTTGTCAGGAATGATGACGTTCTCCTTCGGAAAACCGGCATCTATCTGTGCCTGTGCATGGCAGCGGAGCATGGAGTGGTAGCCGTAGCCGGGCATAAAGAACCGCGGCTTCACATGCTCGCGTATCCACACGAGCTCACCCGTATTGCCGTGCCCCGTGCTGTGCACGTCGCTTGCACGGTAGTGAATGAGGCGGACGCCGTGGCGATAGAGGTTGTCCTTCAAGCGCTGCACGGAGATCTCATTGCCGGGTATCACTGAGCTGGAGAGCACTATCGTGTCCCGTTCGTTGAGGGTGATGAACTTGTGTTTCTTTGTAGCGATGCGCATGAGTGCGGCAAACTCTTCGCCCTGTGCGCCCGTGGCAAGTATGACGACTCTGTCGGCAGGGTAGTCGCCGATCTGGTCTGCGGTAATAAATGTATCCTTACGAACCTTTATCCTGTCAGCCATCTTTGCTATCTCAATGTTCGTCTTCAGCGAGCGTCCCTCCGCTACCACTTTCTTGTTCAGCTGTTCGCAGACGCTGATGATGTGTATGAGGCGCTCGAACTGACTTGCGAATGTTCCGATGATAAGTCGGCCGGGCACTTCATGAATAATGTCCTCGAGAGTTTTGTGCACGACCTTCTCCGGTATGGAGAAACCGGAACGCTCAGCGTTGGTGCTGTCCGCAAACAAGAGTATATTGTCCCCTTTACCGACCCCGTTCCATACCTTCTCCTCCCGGGCGCTCGGTGTCCCGTCATCGTGTTCAAGCTTCAGATCTCCCGAGATGACAATGTTACCCCACTTTGTTTCCATGAGAACACCGCACGAGTCGCTGATGCTGTGCGTGACAGGGAAGAAACGCACGACAGTAGAACCCATCGTCACCTTGTCAACCGTATCGACAACGCGTACGTCCGGTTTCGGCAGGTGAGGGAACTCCTCCTGTCGCTTTTTCACGAGGAGGGAGGTAACCTCGGTACAGTACACTGGCGGGTTGCCAATGCGCTCAAGTATGTATGGCAGACCGCCAATGTGGTCGAGGTGCCCGTGCGTAATGACGACACCCTTTATCTTTTCCTTACGGTCTTCTAGGTAGCGCGTGTTGGGCAGTATGTAGTCTATGCCCGGACTTTCCTCATCACTGATGAACTGGAAGCCCACGTCCGACACAATAATATCCTCCGGGGTCTCAACCACTACCATATTCTTGCCCACCTCCTCTACGCCACCAAGCGGAATGACACGCACAGCGTTGTCCGGTATCGGCGGTATATAGACATCGAGTTTCTTTACGGGGAGGTGGTTGGTACGTTTCGCAGGAAGGCGGGAACGTGTCTTTGCCACGCTCCTTGACCGGTCGCGGGAGGGTGCCCGCCCGCGCGCAGTCGTTTTCTTTGCGCTGGAGGTACTCTTTCGGCGGGGGCGCTTTGCAGTACTTCGTGTACCCGAAACGAAGGGCTTCGACCTGCTCGGCCGTGCTTTTCCTGCTTTGTCCGTGGTCTTTTTCGGTGTGTCCGCGGGTTCCGCACCTTCATTGAGCGTGCGGATGGGGGCGCGCTTCCTTCGCGCGTTGCCCTTGGGCGTGCGCTTGCGCGCATTCGCATCTGTCATACGTATAAAATATTACACTGGTTAGTAGATAACTGGATATCACATGGAGCTACAGTGTGCGTGAGGTGCACCAAAGGACGGCAGTGCATTCATGCTCTGAATCCCCGGCACAAGTCTGTGGTGTAGTGCACCGTAGTGCCATAGGAGTAGCGTTAGAGTGACTATACCAGACGGTGGGTGGGGGTGCAATGTCTTTCGCATGTGAACAAACTTACCACGCTTTCGCATACGGCTTACCAGTACGTGTTTGTCTGAAGTCGTCGTGTACACAAGCGAACGCGCCGCTCTCGGTGGCTGATTCGACTCGAGGTAGACGTAGTATGAACATACATTGGTTTTCTAGTTCCCATGCAAGGGTTATACTTACTGTACTTACTAGCACCTTTCCATAACACTACCACCATGGCACTTTCTGTCGCTATCAATGGCTTTGGCCGGATCGGACGCGCATTCATGCGTGCCGCTGCACAGCATCCTGACATTTCCATCGTAGCCGTAAATGACCTGTCCGATATAGAGAATCTTGCGTACCTCCTGAAGTATGATTCTGCATATGGTCACGCACCGTTTCCGGTTGGAACAAAAAAGATAGACTGGCGCACAGTGCTCATGATAGATGGTGTGGAAGTTCCGGTGTACATGGAACACGACCCGGTAAAGCTACCATGGGGAGATCTCGGCGTGGATGTCGTCGTCGAGGCAACAGGCGCATTTACAAAGTTCGAGGACGCCAAACAGCACCTGGATGCAGGAGCAAAACGTGTGGTCATCAGCGCACCGGCAAAGGGCGACGCCGTGGCAGCAGGAGTCACAGGTGTCACCGCGCTTATGGGGATAAACGAGGACGCGCTTCAGTCTTGTGACATCAGCAGTAACGGGTCCTGCACGACTAATGCCGCGGCACCGGTGGTTGAAATACTGCATGAGTCCATCGGCATCGAAAAGGCAATGCTCAACACCATACACGCCTACACAGCAACACAGGCGATTGTCGACGGACCGGACAAGAAAGATTGGCGGCGAGGACGTGCAGGTGCTGCCAACATCATACCGAGCACCACGGGTGCGGCGTCTGCGGTGACGCAGGTTGTCACCGACCTCAAGGGCAAGTTTGACGGTATCGCGATGCGCGTTCCGGTCATTACCGGTTCTGTCGCCGACCTCACCTTCATAGCGCGCCGGAGTACGTCGGTCGAAGAGGTCAATGGGGTCTTGCGGCTTGCGGCAGAGGACGAACGCTGGCAAGAAGTATTTGCAGTCACAGATGAACAGTTGGTCTCGAGTGATGTCATCGGTTCACCGTACGCAGCACTTGTTGACCTTTCCATGACGCGCGTTGTTGACGGGACGCTGGTGAAGGTGTGCTCGTGGTACGACAATGAAGTAGGGTACACGCACGCGCTGCTCGCTCACGTACTAAAAACGGGTGCACACATAAAGAAGTAAGTGGTGTATAGTACAAGCATGAAAATAGTCCTTGCGGCAGACCATGCGGGCTTCAAGCTCAAGGAGGCACTCAAGCCACATCTCTTGAGTTCCGGGTATGAAGTCCTGGATGTTGGAGCGAAAACGTACGACCCGACAGACGATTACCCTGAGTATTGTGCGGCTGCAGCGCGTATGGTCGCCAGCGACCCGGACGCGGTCCGTGGCGTCGTTATCGGCGGCTCCGGACAGGGTGAGGCCATCACAGCGAACCGGTTCAAGGGTGTGCGCGCGGTGGTGTACTATGGGGTGTCCGATGGGGCGCGTGAAGCGGGTATCGATATACTGACACTTTCCCGCGAACACAATGATGCGAACGTACTCTCACTGGGAGCACGGTGCATTACCACTGAGGAAGCCTGCGATGCTGTCCTACGATGGCTCACCATTCCGTTTTCACAGGAGGAGCGCCACGTACGGCGGATCGGCAAGGTCGATACAGCATAACTATGCAAACGCAGCACATTATTCCCGCAATTATTCCTGACTCGCTCGATCACCTGCAGACACAGTTGCGAGAAGTGCGTGGGGTGGCGAACCGAGTGCAGATAGACGTCATGAATGGTTCGTACGCTGAGACGAGCAGCTGGCCGTACGAAGGGGCAGGGCGTGAGATGTTCGAATCGATACGCAGGGAGGACGACGGGCTGCCATACTGGCAGGATTTTGACTTTGAGATAGACCTGATGGTGGCACAACCGGAACTCCGGCTTGAAGAGTGGACGCTTGCGGGAGCGAAGTGTCTCATTGTTCACGTTGAAAGCACGGAAAAACTTGATGAAATATGTACGGCGTGCCGTACGCGTCGCGTGGAGTTTGCACTTGCGCTAAAGCCGTCGACGGATGTAGAGAAGATCGCCCCATACGCGGACCGGGCACTGTTCGTACAGTGCATGGGCAACGACCGTATAGGTGAGCATGGAGTACCACTTGACACGCGCGTACACGAAACAATTCGTGCGATAAAGAAGCGCTGGCCCGCGATGACCGTTGGCGTTGACATCGGTGTGAACGCAAACACGCTTCCCGGGCTCATACACGCGGGGGCAACACGCTTTGCGACAGGATCCGCCGTATTTGCGACTGGTGACGCTGCGCGTGAGTATCAACAGCTAGAACGCATCGCTGCTGATGAGTTGAAAAAAAAGTAGTATGTCATATCTTACCGAAGCTGACAGCATGCACATAAAACTGATGGCGCACGAGATACGCCACAGCGTCATTGAGATGCTCACGCACGCGGGAAGCGGGCACCTCGCTGGGCCTCTCGGCATGGCTGACATCTTTGCCGCGATGTACTTTTCTGTATTGAACCACAGACCGCAGGAACCCGACTGGGAGTCGAGGGATCGACTCATCCTCTCCAACGGCCATATAGTACCGGTGCGCTACGCAGCAATGGCGCACGCAGGATACTTTCCCCTTGAGGAGCTCAACACGCTACGCCGATTCGGCTCCCGGCTACAGGGGCACCCCGAGCGTACACGACTACCCGGTCTCGAGACCACTTCAGGTCCCCTCGGCGACGGCCTGACGCAGGCAGCAGGTATAGCACTCGGCCTACGCATGAACGACAATAGCGCGAGAGTGTACGCAATACTATCCGATGGTGAGCAACAATGTGGTGTGACGTGGGAGGCAATGATGTTCGCGAGTGCCCACAAGCTTTCCAACCTCACCGCCATCATCGACCGCAACGAGATTCAGATAACAGGACCGACCGAGAAGATCATGCCCATAGAACCACTACGTGAGAAGTACGAGGCGTTCAACTGGAACGCCGTCACCGTTGACGGCCACGATGTCGAGATGTTCGTTGACGCGATCGAGCAGGCGAAGAACGTGCACGAGCGACCCACGGTAATCATCGCGAACACCATACCGGGGAAGGGTGTGCCCGAGATAGAGGGTGATCACAGGTGGCATGGCCGTGTGCCTACAAAAGAGGAGGCGGTGAAGTTCCTGATGCAACTGGCGCAGGAACGCAAGATTGTAACCGCAGCGTAGTATGATACTGCACGACACACATTTGCACGAAGACATTTTTGATACTGGCAAGCTTGAGCATGCCGGCCTACGCGACGGGTTTGGTGCTGCCATTGGTGAGCTTGCAGACAGTGACGAACGTGTCGTCGTCGTGTGTGCAGATGTGTCTAAGAGCGTCCGAGCCGATGTATTCAGGAAGAAGCACCCCGAGCGGTACGTTGAGGTGGGTGTTGCCGAGCAGAACATGGCGGGAGTTGCAGCCGGCTTGGCACAGGTCGGCATGCTGCCATTCATGGTAACGTTCGCAGCGTTTAGTCCGGGGCGGAACCGTGAGCAGATACGCACGGCCATTGCGCTCTCCGACCTCCCCGTGAAGGTGGTGGGTACGCACACGGGCGTGTCCGTGGGACCTGATGGTGCCACACATCAGGCACTCGACGACATAACGCTCATGCGAGTAATGCCGAACATGCAGGTGGTGGTACCGGCTGACAGAGAAGAGGCACGGAAGGCCATTCATGCGTCAGCGGCGGTTAACAAACCGATATACATCCGCCTCACACGGCACGAGACACCTGTCTTCACCACGACAGACACGCCGTTTGAAATAGGGAGAGCGGAGTACCTGTGGCGAAGTCCGCAGCCGCGCGTGGCACTCATGGGAGCAGGCCCGCTCTTGTACGAAGCACTGCACGCCGCCCGCATGCTGGAAGGTGAGGGCATCGGTACGAGCGTGCTCAACCTCCACTCAGTGAAGCCAATGGACATTGACCGCGTAAAGGAGGCCGCGGGGGATGCGGGTGCGGTGGTGTCGATAGAGGAACATCAGATACTCGGAGGTGTCGGGGGGACCGTAGCGGAGATACTTGCACAAAACACACCCATGCCACTCGAGATGGTGGCGGTACATGACGCATTTGGACAGTCGGGAACCGCCCAAGAGCTACTGGAACACTACGGTCTCACACGTGGCAGCATCATGGAGGCAGCGCGGAAGGCGCACGGCAGAGCACACGGATAGAAAAACTGCGGACTACTGTCCGCAGTTGATGTCTTCAGGTTTCAGGCCACAGGTCGAGGTCCGGGCTGAGGCGTTTTGCTTCCGCGTGCAACATACGTCGTTCGTACTCTTCATCGATACGATTACGCACGTATGTGTGGTTGATGCCCAGTGTGGCCAACGACTCCTCGCATCCTTTCTGCACCAGGTACTTGTACTCCTTTGTGATGCTACAGAGGTACCGTAGGCCAACAGTGCGAGCGTCGTTGGTCTCTGAGAACACCACCACATCGAGCGCCGGTACATGTCGAACATACTTTTGCCGCACATGTCGCAATGGCTCGCTGTGAAGCTTGTTTGCACATATAAGCCTGCGTATGTGACCGGTCTCATTCTGGCGCACACCAACAGAACACCACGATGACGGACCCCTAATGACACGGTAGTAGTCGGTCTCGGTGTCGTAGAGTATGAATATCGACACAAGCCTACGTTCTGGGGTGAGGATGTACAGCTTGTGTATGCGCACTGTACGTTCTATGAGGTGCTTGAAGGTGAGTTTTGGATACCGCTTACGGCGAACCTCCTCAATTATGAGAGGTTCGACCTCTCTGAGTTGGAGTTGCATCGGATGTCTCCCTTGTGTGTCTGTACGTATTGTACCGTGGTTCACACGTGGATAACCATGTAAAGTACACTTTACATATGTGCACAGCTTGTGTACACTAGAGAGACTATTATTTTTTAATCCAATTATTTATGAACGAAGAACAGGCACAAAAAGGCGGCAATCCACTATACATCATTGTCGGTGTCATTGTTGTTGCATTGCTTCTCGTATGGCTCCTCACAAGTGGCACCTCGGAAGAGTCGAGTGTGGCCGTCGATGACAGTAGCGCTGTTGCACCGGTCACGACCGAAGTCCTAACGGAAACCACAGAAGACGTGCCACCTGTACCTGTGGGTACACCGGACGAAGTGATAACCGACGAGGGTACGCCTACACAAGTTGCTGGCTCATATGAGGTGTATGCACCCGAGAAGCTTGCTAGGGCAGAGGAGGGGGATGTGGTCATTTTCTTCCACGCGACGTGGTGCCCGTCCTGCCGAAGCGCAGACAAGAATTTGAGCAGCGAGGAGATTCCTGAAGGTCTCACCATCCTCAAGGCAGACTACGACGAGAACACGGAACTTCGCCAGAAGTACGGTCTCACGAGCCAGCACAGTTTTGTGCAGGTAGACGCAGAGGGTACCATGATAAAGAAGTGGCTCGGCAGCAGCAACGCTGCGCAGGTCGCCACACAAACACAGTAAAGTTGTATGGCGCTACTACTCATCTCATTTGTTGCTGGAGTGCTGACGGTACTAGCGCCGTGCATCCTGCCGCTCCTGCCGGTCGTTATCGGCGGAGCGGCTGCGGATGCAAAAAACTTCAGGAAGCCAATGGTCATCATCGGCTCCTTGGCGGCCTCGGTCGTCATCTTTACCTTACTGTTAAAGGCAACCACGGCGTTCATTGCCGTACCACCGCAGTTCTGGACATACTTCAGCGGTGGCATACTACTCGTGCTTGGCATCTTTCTCCTCTTTCCAGAACTGTGGGAGCGCTTGCCAATAAATGCATACATAAACAGGAAATCACAGATCGCGCTTGCAACGGGCAATAAAAAACAGTCGGTCTGGGGAGACGTTATCATGGGCGCCGCGCTTGGACCCGTGTTCAGCACGTGTTCCCCGACATACTTCGTGATACTCGCGACCGTGCTGCCCGCTAGCTTTGCAGTGGGTATAGTGTACCTCATTGCCTACACCGTTGGACTTTCACTTATGCTCCTCCTCATTGCACTGCTGGGGCAGCGCATCGTCGGACGACTCGATGCCGCCGCCGATCCAAGAGGATGGGTGAAACGCGGTGTGGGTGTGCTCATTATCGCCGTCGGTATCGGCATCATGTTTGGTCTCGATAAAAAACTGGAAGCCGCGCTCCTTGACGCAGGACTATTCGATATTACAGTTGTGGAACAGCACCTCCTCGATAGCGTTGAGGTGGGAACATAACATGATGGAAGAGACACTTGATAATATGGTACAAGAGCACAGAAAAGCAGCGGGACTGACGCAAGAAGAGCTCGCCCATTCGATAGGTGTGACGCGTCAAACCATTATCGCAATAGAGAAAGGAAACTACACTCCGTCGGTTGCGCTTGCCATACGACTGGCGCACACATTCAAGACACCTGTTGAAACATTATTCAAGTTACATTAGCTCATATGGAACGAAAGGAACTTCTTGAACTCATCATAACGATCGCATTTCTCTTTCTGGTCATATTTACGTGCGACCCCATGCTTTCGTTCATCCCCATCAGTCTACAGAAAGGATTGGTCATACTGCTCATCGTGGTGTTTGGCTTCTTTGCAGGTGCCGTGTGGCACGAACGTTCTCGAGATGAGCGGGAGCAGCACCATGCGCAGCTTGCGGGCAGAATAGGGTACCTGGCAGGCATTTTGGTTCTCGTTGTTGGCATCGCCTATCAGGTCTTCATGACGAGCGTCGACATTTGGCTGCCTGTGGCGCTCCTTGCGATGGTAGCAGGCAAACTGGGTACGCGTATGTATCTTCGTAACCGTTGCTAGTATGAACACAACACGACGCATTATTCTTGCCACACTCTTTATCAGCTTTCTTCTCATAGCAACGTGGATGGCATTGGGCGGTCGCGAGCGTGCCCAAGAAACACGTATGATACAAGAAACTACGGACTACAGTACCGCCTTTGCTTCTGGCGGTCTGCGCACAAACACCGACGTTGCCTCGATACCACTCGAACGAGTGCTCTCCGGCACACCATACCGGGACAATATCCCAGCCATTAATGAGCCATCGTTCCTCTCCATCGATGAGGCACGCGATCAAGGAGTTACCGATGAACGTGGTATCGTTGTGACGGTCGGCGACACGACACGTTTCTATCCTTTCAACATCATGGTGTGGCATGAGATAGTGAACGACATCATTGAGGACCAGCCGCTCGTGGTGACGTTTTGCCCGCTTTGCGGTTCGACCGTTGTGTTCGATGCACGAGTCGACGACCAAGCCCAGCAATTTGGCGTTTCAGGGAAGCTCTTTGAGTCGAACCTCCTCATGTACGACGGCGACACACATAGCTTGTGGTCCCAGATATTAGGAGAAGCAATGGTAGGTACCCATACGGGGAAGACGCTTGCGGTATACCCTTCACAGGTGATGCCCTTTGATGAGTTTGTGAGTAAGCACCCGACCGGCGAGGTGTTGAGTCGGAACACGGGACATATACGTGATTACTCTCTGTACCCCTACGGGGACTATGAGACCAACGAACGCATTTTGTTCCCTGTGTCGGTGAGCGACACACGTCTACCTGCGAAAGAGATAATGTACATTGTGGATGTAGGTGACACATCGTTTGCCTTTCACCACACCGACCTCCGCGAGGCAGGGGAGGCAGTCATGACCGTTGACGGGGAGACGATCACCGCGAGCGTGGAAGATTCAGAAGTAACGGTCACGACCAGTGATGGTGCCGTGGTACCGGGCTACTACGCTATGTGGTTCTCGTGGGCGACACACCATCAGGACGACGGTGTAGTGTGGCAGGCTGAGTAACCTTTACAAAAAGTAAGTACGTGTTATAATCCACATTGGTCTTATTTAACTTAGGAGCATCAAATGCGACTTTTCATTGTTCTCTTTACACTGGTAATCTCTTCATCAGCATTCGCATTTCAGTCAGTTGAGGAATGGAAGGTGTGTGACGAAGTTACAAAACGTTGCACCATCCTGGAACTGGGTGACTATACACCCGCTTCGTATGATGGGGAGCTCCCATGGATTCAGTATCTTCAAACAGCTGAAACTGGGAACGACCGATCGTACTGGGAGGCGATGGCAGTTGAACGATTCGCCCGTTTTCATGAGAACGTCATGAAAGACGAAGGTGCACTCCCCTCAACGGAGAAGGTGCACGTGGTTCATGATCACGAGTACCGAACATCGTCTATGTACTATGAGGCAAAATAGTACACCACACCCCGGCCTTGCCGGGGTGTACTTAATTAAGCTGCCAGATCATGTAGTTCAAGTATGAAGCGAATGATACCCACAGGAGGTAGGGAAGGAGGAGCGCGGACACGCGCCTATCAAACCTTACGGCAAGAGCAACGAGTCCCACAATCGTGCCAAGCAGTGCAATGATCTCAAGGAATGCAAGGTCGGGGCGCTGTAGACCGAAGAAGAGAATACTCCACAGTGCGTTCAGGACCAACTGCACCCAGAAGAGACGCAACCAGAGTACTCGGACGTGTCCGCCGACGTGGCGTGTCCATACGAGGTAGAGCGCAATGCCGATTAACAGGTAGAGTGTGGTCCACACGGGTCCGAATATCCAGTTCGGTGGGCTTAACTCAGGACGTGTGAGCGTCGTGTACCACGTGCCAACAGAGCCCGCTGTAAAGAGTGCGCCAATGAGTCCCGCAGCTTGTACGACTGCAAGCGAGATAATGAGCTTGCCTACCTGCAGTTTCTTTATACCCATGCGGTATAGTATACCGCATACATGAGCTCGTGCTGGTAATGTTCTACCCCTTCATGGTATAAACAAGTACGTTTGGGCTCATAGCTCAGTTGGTAGAGCGCCGCATTCGCATTGCGGAGGTCAGGGGTTCAACTCCCCTTGAGTCCACAGCTGTTGTGAGTCGGGGTGTAGTACAGTGGTAGTATGCGCCCATGGGGTGGGTGTGACCCGAGTTCGATTCTCGGCACCCCGACTCACAACAGCTAAACGTTAACCGAGCTTGCGTGCGTACGTGTCTACGTACGTCGCCGTGTCGGGGTGTAGTACAGTGGGAGTATACACGCTTCGGGTGCGTGAGACTCGAGTTCGATTCTCGGCACCCCGACAGAGTGACGTACGGACAATGTGTTGCAGCGTGCTGTGGTAAAATGTCACGATGAACAGAACCGCACTCACCTTGGTCTTAGGGGGCATCGTACTTGCTGTCGTGGCGGTACTCATGGCTCGCCAATTCATAGACAAGACAGAACTGACACGAGAAGAGATCATACCGGGACTACCGGGGTCGCCACTTGACGCAACGTACCGCATCGACGGACGCGAGATAACACTCCGCAACGGTCGTGCCGAAACCGACGAACCTCACGTGTACCTGCTGCAGGACGATCCAGTGTTTGGCGATCTGAATGGAGACGGTCTGGAGGATGCAGCATTGTTGCTACGTAAGGAGGTGGTCGGGTCTCCCGATAGCTCACCACTGTATGTTACGGTCGCTATTCAAACTAATGACGGGTACCTTGGCAGTACCGCGGTAGAGCTTGATGACAGTATCACCAATGCTCAGCAGTCTATATCCTACGAGGTACTGTACACAGAGATGCTCAGACAGGAGCAAATGCAGGATGACGTGGCACAAGTGCCATCAGAACGCATCGTCCGTTACTTCACGCTTGTTGGTGGTTATCTCTCCGAGAGTGTTGTACCCAATGGCGCATACGTGTTGACTGGCAACTATACATACAGCGATGATGAGCAGACGTTCACTACATGTGACGGTGATGTGTACTGGATAGCGGATGGTTCGCCGGCGCGCGCCGCACTCATGGCAATCTACGAACAGCGAACCGTGTTGGAAGATGCAAACGCTGTATTGGCGACAGTCATCGGAACCAGTGTTGCCGTGCCGGACGAGGGTAGCGGAACAGAGTATGAACAGGCACTGTCCATCGTGCGGATCTTGAGCTCGCCAAACGATACGGATTGCATTGTCGGAGATGGAGAAGGGGAGCAGTTAGAACAAATGCACAATACTTTGTAGGTACTGTGCCGTACATTCAGATACGCACAGTTGCCCCGACCATGCCCCATGGTATAGTACGGGCATCCGTTTCTGCGAGAGAGAGCATGTTGAGGTAGGAGAAGGTACGAAGCGGACACCTGGCGTCTTATAATCGAGACGTTGAGGTTTTCTTTTTGTTAACTATGGAAGAAGGTATACACATCACGTTAAAAGCAGACACGGTGACTGGTCTATATGGCCTACCGATAACCAACACCATGTTGACAAGCTGGCTGGTGATGCTGGTCCTCATCGCTCTCGGTGTATATGTGGGCAGAAGGCTTGATAAGATACCGGGACGACTCCAAACATTCTTTGAAACACTGTTCTCGTTCATACTAGATTATATCGAAGAGGTACTCGAGTCGCGCACCCTTGCACTTCGCTTCTTTCCACTCCTCGCAACACTTTTCTTGTTCATTTTGTGTGGTAACTGGTTCGGACTCCTCCCCGGGATCGGGTCTATCGTAGTATCTCCATCAGTACACGCAGGGGAGGCACTTGAGTATGCTGATCCGGCGCACGGCATGTTTGCTGAGACTGAACACTTAGAGCGAGAGGAGCACACCGTATCACTCTTCCACCCGATCTCTGTTGATCTTAACGTCACGCTCGCACTTGCGATCATTTCGTTTGTGGTGATTGAGGTATCAGGTGTACTATTTCTCGGATTCTTTACGTACTTCGGAAAGTTCCTAAACGTTCGATCTGTCATGGACTTTCTTGTCGGTCTCATTGAGCTCATCTCAGAGCTTGCGCGGCTACTTTCGTTCTCGTTTCGGTTGTTCGGTAACATGTTTGCTGGTAAAACATTGATACTCGTCGCCATGTTCTTCGTACCATACCTACTGCCCGTACCACTCATGATGTACGAGGTACTGGTCGGTTTTATTCAGGCATCAATCTTCGCATTACTAACACTTTTCTTCATTAAAATCGCAATATCAGAAGCACATTAAATAACGTTGAGTAGTATCACTTCATTTCTGCAACCACATAGAGGAAATGAAGCAGTAGTAATTAATCATTAACATAATAACCATGGAAGAAATCGAAGCTGCAAAGACATTAGGCATGGCACTTGCCGTCGGACTCGGTGTCATAGGACCCGGCATTGGAATAGGTCTTGTTGTTGGCAAAGCACTTGAGGCGATGGGGCGCAACCCGGACGCATCCGGCAAGCTCATGACCACAATGTTCATTGGTATAGCGTTTACCGAGGCACTCGCCATTTTTGCGCTCGTGGTCGGCTTCATTATCAAATACACGTAAGCGAACGTTTGAGGAGCACGTATGGAGCAAATCATTGAAGTATTCGGCATAGACTGGAAGATTCTCATTGTTCAGATGGTGAACTTTGGCATTCTTCTTGCTATCCTCTGGTACTTTCTGTACACACCCGTACTCAATCTCATTGAGAAGCGGCGTGGACAGATCATACAGGGGGTGGCGGATGCTGAGCGGGCAGAGGCCGCACTCAAGGACGCTGACACCAAGAAGGCGGATGTCCTTGCCCGCGCGTCGATAGAAGCCCAGACGCTCATGGCGAACGCACGCGAAAATGCGAAGGGTAGGGAAGAAGAGATCATTGAGGAAGCAAAAGAACGATCGGAACACATGATCCATGAAGCACAGCTCAAGAGCGAAGAGTTGCAACGGGAGGCACTTATGAAAAGTCGCGAAGAGATAGCACGTCTGGTGGTGCTTGGTGTTGAAAAAACCTTACGAGAACAAAGAACGTAATCATGAAGGCAACACAGTATGCAGAGGCACTCTATAATGCTTCTTACGGGAAGGATGACGAGCAATGTGATGTACTTGTTCTCAACCTTGTCGGCATACTTCGTCGACGTGGCCATATGGGCCTCCTTCCAAAGATAATGCGTGAGTACGAAAAAATTGAACTGGTCAGGAGTACGAGCACCAGCGCATCCCTGAGATTGGCACGTGAGGAAGACAGAAGCCGTTTTGCAGACCAGATTGCAGCGTACGCGCGAATCATGGGCGTCACTCCAGATGATTGTACGACCCATATCGACCCAACAGTCATTGGCGGGTACTCAGTTGAGGCGAAGGGTAAGCGTGTTGACCGTACGCATAAACGAATATTACTAGAGCTCTATAGAAAACTTATTACTAGCGCACGATACGTATGACCACAACGATTGTAGAAAAACTACGACAGCACTACAAGAGCAGGGACGTCTCTACGGCATGATACTGAACCTTGAAGAACACGGCATACGTGCGGTGGTCCTCGGCGATACACGTCGTGTGAAAGAAGGTATGACCGTACGTTCAACCGGTCGCGTACTTTCTGTACCGGTCGGTGATGCTCTCATCGGTCGAGTGGTAAACGCTCTCGGTGAGCCTCTGGATGGACAGGGGCCCATCGCGACCGACACACTATACCCGGTTGAGCGTCCTGCTCACCCCGTTATAGAGCGCGCACCTGTGAACGAACCCATCCATACCGGCCTGAAGGCGGTGGACAGCATGATACCTATTGGACGTGGACAACGTGAGCTCATCATTGGGGACCGGTTCACCGGCAAGACCACGATCGCTATCGATACCATCTTAAGCCAGTTGTATGAAGATGAGAGCCATAGACCAATTTGTGTCTATGTCGCTATCGGGCAGAAAGAAAGTAAAACCGCAAAGATAGTGGCGAAGCTCAAGGATGCAGGCGCGATGAAGTACACCATCGTGGTGGATGCACCTGCTTCAGATCCCGCGGCACTTCAGTTTCTTGCACCATACGCGGGCGTTACCATGGCAGAACGCTTCATGGAGGACGGGAAGGACGTAGTCATCATATATGACGATCTTTCCAAACAATCTATCGCCTACCGTGAAGTGTCGTTGCTTCTCCGTCGTCCACCCGGACGCGAGGCATATCCGGGTGATATCTTCTACCTTCATTCACGACTCCTTGAGCGCTCGGCGAAACTGTCACAGGAGCAGGGTGGCGGGTCAATTACCGCACTGCCGATAATTGAAACACAGGAGGGAGATGTATCTGCGTACATACCGACCAACGTCATTTCGATCACCGACGGCCAGATATACCTCGAGACCGATCTATTCAACAAAGGAGTACGCCCTGCTATCAATGTAGGTTTGTCAGTATCCCGCGTCGGCAGCGCGGCACAAACACGGGCCATGAAGAAGGTGGCAGGGAAGATGCGCATAGAGCTGGCCCAGTATCGCGAGCTTGAGGCCTTCGCACAATTCTCGAGCGACCTGGACGAAGAGACCACACGTCGACTCAACAAAGGTGCGCGTCTCGTGGAGGTACTCAAGCAACCTCACTCGGAACCACGCGCTTTTGAGGAGCAGGTTGCGGTCATAGTTGCGGCCAACGAGGGACTCTTCGATGATGTTTCCGTCGAGGCGACCATGAACGGGGCCCACGAACTTGTCCGCTTCCTACGTGACCAGCACGAACACCTCCTGGTGGAAATACACAGCAGTAAGGATCTGTCTGACAAGACGCGAGAGAAGCTCCTCAAAACCTTCAAACTGTTCAAGGCAGCACATGCGGAGCTGTACACCACGTAAGAAACGATCATGTCGCTCAAAGAAGTAAAAGGAAAGATACGTGCCGTGACAAAGATTCACCAGGTGACCAAAGCCATGGAGGCGGTCTCCGCGGTAAAGATGCGCAGGAGCCAAGAGAGTGCTCTCGCTGCCCGACCATTCGCACTGCACGCCATTGGTGTCATGCGTCGTCTTGTGGCACGTGGCGAGGTGCACGCGCACGACCTTGTCGCCCAGCGTCCACACGTACGCAATGTACTTCTCATTGTTATCACATCAGACCGCGGTCTTGCCGGAGCGCTTAATGGATATGTGCTGAAGAGAGCACATGCGCTCTTGCAGGAGAAAGAGTGGACTCGCGATATGGTATCAATACTTGCGATCGGTAAGAAAGGGTATGAACATTTTAGCAGACGCGGGTTCAGCATTGTCGATCATGTGGAACGGTGGGGGGAGGGAGTTGCCATGGGGGACCCAAGCGACATAGCCCGCCGTATCATCGACGATTACCGCGCGGCGAAGTATGACCGTGTCTTGTTGGTATACAGCAACTTCGAGTCCACATTCGTGCAGGAACCTGTTGTGCGACGCGTTCTGCCTGTGTCCTTCGAAGCGTTGGAAGACGTGTTGCACGGCATCGTGCCAGCGAGTGGAAAGTACAGTGAACTGCAGGAGGTTGCCCTGAAGGAGCTCGCTACCGACTACGTGTTCGAGCCAAGCATGGAGGCGGTACTGGATGAGTTACTACCGTACCTTGTGGGGGTTGTTCTCTACCACTCTGTGCTTGAGGCGAACGCATCGGAACACTCAGCGCGTATGGTCGCCATGAAAAGCGCGAGCGATCGTGCACGTGACCTGACACGTGACCTGACACTTGAGTTCAATAAAGCGAGGCAAACGAGCATTACAGCGGAGGTGTCGGAAATTACGAGCGGTATCGAAGCGATGCGCTGATACCACAAGCGCGTTCACTAGCTTTCGGGCAGACTTCTTCAGACGCATGTTTCAATTAGTATCACCGCAGACACGACGTAATCTCGTAGGAAGATACACATAACATTAACAACAGTAACAGCACAACAACATGAAAGGTACAATCTCACAGGTCATCGGAACGGTCGTAGACGTTGAGTTCACAGATGGAATACCCCCGATACGAAATGCACTTCAAACACGAAATCCGGAAAAGGACGACGAGCTCATGACCCTTGAGGTCGCACAGCACCTTGGTTTAAACCAGGTGCGCTGCGTAAGCATGGCGTCAACGGACGGTCTGCGGCGCGGCGAGGAGGTTACGGACACCGGTGCGCCCATCTCCGTACCTGTGGGTGAGAGCGTACTGGGACGCATGTTCGATGTCGTCGGGAGGCCAATCGATGGCAAAGGAGCATCCGAGGGAGATGATAGATGGCCGATACACCGGGACCCGCCGCCGTTCAAAGAACAGGCCACCAAGACAGAGGTCTTCGAAACGGGTATCAAGGTCATCGACCTTCTCGTGCCTTTCATTAAGGGCGGAAAGGTCGGCTTGTTTGGTGGCGCCGGCGTCGGTAAGACCGTACTCATACAGGAACTCATACGAAACATAGCCGCTGAGCATGGTGGGTACTCCTGCTTTGCTGGCGTAGGCGAACGTGTCCGTGAAGGAAATGACCTCTATCATGAGATGACCGACTCCGGTGTTATCGACAAGACTGCTCTTGTCTTTGGACAGATGAACGAGGTTCCGGGCGCTCGCGCTCGCGTGGCGCTTACTGGACTCACACTTGCCGAATACTACCGTGACCGGCTGGGCAAGGACGTGCTGTTCTTTATGGACAATGTGTTCCGTTTCACCCAAGCCGGCTCCGAAGTATCTGCACTCTTGGGTCGTGTACCAAGCGCCGTCGGTTATCAGCCCACACTCGCAGAGGAGATGGGACAGTTGCAAGAGCGCATTACATCAACCAGCAAAGGTTCCATTACTTCAGTGCAGGCCGTATACGTGCCGGCAGATGACCTCACCGATCCCGCACCGGCGACCACGTTCTCACATCTCGACTCGACCGTCGTACTTGCACGCGAGCTTGCAGCGCTCGCCATATACCCCGCAGTGGACCCACTCGCCTCGAGCTCTACTGCACTAGATCCAACCATTGTTGGGGAGGAGCACTACTTTGTTGCTAACGAGGTGAAGCGTATCCTGCAACGATACAAGGACTTACAGGACATCATTGCCATTCTTGGCACTGAAGAGCTTTCAGATGAAGACAAGATGCTCGTTGATCGCGCACGAAAGGTACAGCGCTTCCTCTCACAACCCTTTTTTGTGGGCGAAGTGTTCACTGGCACACCGGGCGCATACTGTTCACTTGCGGATACGGTACGATCGTTCAAGGAGATCCTCGACGGTACTCACGACGACAAGCCTGAGACGGCATTCTACATGAAGGGCAGCATCGACGAAATTGACGAGGGAGAGTAACTGCGTCGTATGTCTACTCTTTCGATACATATTGCAAAGATCAACGGAGTTCTGTACTCAGGCGAGGCAGACAGTATCACGGCTCCCGGTAGTGAGGGTGTTGTCACAATACTTCCGCACCATGTGCCGCTCGTGACAGCTCTTCGTCCCGGGCGCGTCATCGTCAAGAAGGGGGGCGATGAAATATTTGTTGAGGACGTTCAAAACGGCATACTTGAAGTTACGTCCGATAGCGCGACCATACTGCTCTAGGCCATCCTACAAAATGTCATGGACGGCGCACATTCAGTGGTGAAGAGGGCGCTATCCCACGTGCACTTCGAATGATCTAAACGATATACGTACTACAGCGCTCATGGTGACATATCAATAGGTCACCATGTCTGTGGGAGATGGTACGTTCTGAATGCACAGCGTGCACTTCTTTCACGGTAGTACATTATTTAGGCAACCTGGGAGAGGTATATGGATAGTGCCTCAAGATCAGAATTGGCCCAAATGATCCCCTGGTCAGAGATGTACCAGTGCGCCACTCCTATCTCAAAACGTTGGAGACGAATGTCATAGCCATGCGTAACGTTGTACTGTCGAAATGGGATGCCTGAAAGTGTCGCACCCACCATGGTACCGTCTGACGTTATTGAAAACGTACTGGGAGCTTCATGGTACGCATAGTGAATGTTTTCCTGAGTATAAACGTATCCCTTTGCCACACCATGCGGAGCGCTAGCAATAAATATGAGGATAAGCACAAGGATACTCTTCAGTAGACCGCTCACCTCATACTCTTTCCGAGCAGCTATGAGTTTCGGCTCTGTTGGTGCCGGAAGCGGCATGGTCCCTTGCTTTGCATCACGGGTGGCGCCACCATCTTTACAGAACTTCAGATACAGCATGGGTACAAGCATAAGCGTGAGTACCACTGCGAAGAGAAGGCCAAACATTATGGCAATGGCGATCGGACGCCAGAGGTCTGATGCGAAGATGAGCGGCGCGATACCAACAATTGTTGTTATGGTTGTGAGCAGGATGGGACGCAGACGACGTGCAGCACCCTCGATGACCACAGTGCGTAGGGGTAGATTTGGCTGCTCTCTGCGCATTCTGTTGTATACATCGACAAGTATGATGGCGTTGTTGACGACGATACCAGCAAGCGCGATAAACCCAAGCATCGAAGGGAAGGACAGGTACTCCTGGGTCAACATGAGGCCGATGAGCACACCAATAAGGGACAATGGTACCACCGTCAGCACGATGAGTGCTTGACGGAACCTGTTGAACTGAACCACGAGCACAGCAAATACGAGTACAACTGCGATACCGAGCGCGCGGAACGTGTCAGCAAAGGATTGGTCCACGTCCTCCGTTTCGCCACCGATCTTGTAGGTGATGCCTGCCGGAAGTTCTTGATATCGTTCCTCGAACGTATTTTCGAAAGCCGCACTTACTTCACCGGCGACATACCCCTCCTGCACTTCGCTTGAAGCAGTGGCGATGCGTTGTTCGTCCTCACGACGTATCACATCGCTCGATGCTTCGAGCGATGAGGATAGTATCGTACCCAACAACACCGTTCCCCGTGGCGTCGTAATAGGAAGTTCTTTGATAGCGTCGAGCGTTGCCCGGTTCGTCTCATGCACACTCGTAAATCCAGAATTGAGATTGAGCTTTACGACGACATCGATTTCCTCACCGTCGACCTTTATGGTGGTCGCATCGGTACCGAATATTGCGGTGCGCAACGTCGACGCGATCGTTGTCGGCGAGAGCCCTAACTCTGCAGCACGTATGCGGTCTACCGTGAGCGCAAACTCGTTTGCATCATCTTCGCCGGAACTGGTGACGGCGCGTGTACCCGGAGTAGCGCGGAGCACGTCAGCAGCATCATTGGCAAGTTTCTTGAGCTCGTCCAGATTGTCTCCATAGAACGTGACCAGCACAGGTGCACCGGAAGGTGGACCTTCACTTGGCTGGAGCACCCGTATGTCGAGGTCAGTATACACAGAGAGCCGTTCATCAATGTCCTCTACGATCTCAGTTGACGTTCTCTCGCGATCTTTGTTGAGCGTGATGGTGACACTTGCAAACCGCGGACCACTTTGGGGAGTTTGGTCGAAGGCACTCCCAGCGCCAACGGCAGTTGTGAATGATTCGATCTCAGGTATGAGGAGGAGCACCTCTTCTACGGGTCGTACACGTAGATCCGTGAGTGCAAGCGGTGTACCCTGTGGTTCTTCGAGATTGATGTACAAGAAGTCGATGTCTGACTGCGGAAAGAAGCTTACTTTAATGATGCCAAAGAAGGGCAGTGTGATGAGACCCACCAAGAGCGCTGTAAGACCGACAGCAAACTTCACCTTGCGCCGTCTGCTATCGAGGAGCCATGGTATGCGCCTTCTGTACCAGTCCTGAAGCTTGTGTGCAAACGCGTCCTGCCGTGTTTCTTTATCACCTACGTGTGCACGCTGCAACAGTGCACGCGCGATGACCGGAATAAAAGCGAGTGAAATGATGAGCGATGAGACGAGTACAGCTATCACCGTGAACGGGATACTGTCGATGAATTCACCTGTCACTCCAGAGATGGTGAACAGTGGCAGAAACACCGCGATGGTCGTGAGGTTGCCTGTCGTAACAGGGTAGTGGAACTCCCGAATCGCCTCGTGCACCGCCGCGCGACGTTCGTGCCCCAGTCTCATGTTGGTATGTATTGCCTCGGTCATCACAATGGCGGTGTCGACTAAGATACCGATTGATAGGATAAGCGAGAAGAGAGAAATGAAATTGATGGTGTTGCCCGTTGCGTTCATCACGGTGAGGGCTGTCATGAACGAGAGCGGTATCGATAGGGAGGCGATGAGCGCCTCGCGCGGTCCAAGTGCAAGAAAGAGCACCAACAGCACGAGCGCGACCGTTTGCATGCCTGTTCTGGTGAGGCGTGTGAGGTCATCGATGATATCCTGTCCGGCATCATACGTCACCACGATCTGGGCGGTGCCATCCCCACTCTCTTGCATGCTCTCGACGAGCTCGTTGACGTCGCGCGTGACAGCGGTGATGTCTGCGCCGCGCTGTTTAAAGACGAGCAGTGTTGCGGCCTGCAGCGGTTGTTCGCCGTACTGAGAAACTCGCGATATGCTGGAGTAGTCGGCAACCCCATCAGCAACAAAGGCAATGTCTGAGAGTATCACGTACCCACGTTGCGTTGGGATGGGGATACGCGCGACATCTGCCGTTGCTTCGAGCTTGCCCTTGAACTCAACACCGTACTCGACGTTATCAACGACGATCGTACCGACAGGTGTGGTCACATCACTTGCGGCAATCGCCTGGGTGACCTCATGCAATGTAAGTCCGTGCAGTATCAAGTCCTCCTTACGCACGACAACTGTTACCTCGCGATCTCGCATGCCGGTGACCTCCGCACGGGAGACTCCGGCTATGCTTTCTATCTCGTCTACGAGCGTATCTGCAAGCTTCTTGAACTCGGTGATGGGCAGGTCGGAAAGAATACTCGCAAAGATGATAGGTTCATCTGCGAAATTTATTTCGGAGACGATCGGTTCAGTCGCATCGTCTGGGAGATCACCACGCACAAGGTCAACTTCGTCCTTGACCTTGTCAATGCTGTCGTTGATGTCAGCGGACGCCTCGAACTCAACGACCACCGTACCGACACCCTCGCGACTCGTGCTTGTAACCTTCTTTACGCCGTCGATATCCGCGACCGCACTCTCGAGTTCTTCCACGATGAGTGTCTCTACGTCCTCAGGGCTCGCACCAGGTAGTGCGCTTGATATGACAGCTACCGGTACCTGCACCTCGGGCGCGCTCTCACGTTGAATGGTCGCGGCACTCCCGACGCCAAAAATGACCAGCGCACCCAGTATCAAGTAGGAGAGCGCTGTCTTCTCGGTGAAAAATATCCAGATACGTGCCATACATTCAGCGTACAATCTCTACGGTATCGCCCTCCTTAATGCCACGTACATCCGTGACGATGACCACGTCTGAACGAAGTCCTTCCGAGACAAGCATTTTGGCGCCGATAATGGGACCTTCGACTATTGAGATCGCCTCGACCGCTTGTGACTCATTGACCGTAAAAACGGCAAAACCACGTGGTAGCACCTTCACCGCTGTTATCGGAATAGCGAATGTGCCTGTCTCGGCCTGTGTGCCACCATGTGCGTTCTCATCCTCAAGGATAGCGAGCTCGGCAAAGCTCCCGTTCACTAAGTCCGCGTCACGTGGAAGGGCGACAGTAATACGCGATTTCTTTGTTTGCGGGTCAAGTCCTGGTGAGCGTGTGGTTACTGTGCCCGTATACGTTCCTTCAATGAGCACCGACTGACCGACGGCGATACGCTCGAGTGTGGGACCTGTCACAAATGCCTCGAGCTCAAGCGCTCCAGGATTCGCAACGACAGCAATGCTGTCCTGCATACTTACATAGTCACCGCGCGAAACATTGAGTGTTGTGACGGTACCCGCTATCGGTGTTCGTATGAGGGCATTCTCTAGTGCGGCACTCGCGCTTGCAAGTGTGCCTCGCGCTTGTGTCACCGCGGCCTCCGCTACAGCAATGTCCTCGCTGCGTGCACCGACAGCTATCTTGCTCTCACCGAAACTTGCGGTCACCTGCGTGCTTACCGCATTTGCAAGTGCGGTGCGCGCGCTTGTAACACTGCCACGTGCACCAGCGACCGCACTTCGGGCACCCGCCATCTGGGCCTCCTGTGCTGCCTTGTCACCTGTCGTAAGATCAGTAGTCAGCTCCTGCTCTGATATAAACGTACTGATCTGGTTGAGAAAACTACTGATGCGCGAGAGGTCGGCGTGCGCTTCGGCAAGTAGGCGGTCAAGGTCCGCAGCAGGGAGGGCGACCTTGGTCGCTTCGTTCCACGCACGTAACAGTTCACCTATAGCAACACGTTCCTTTTCCAGCATCTGACGTTCATCAAACTCCGCAGAGCGCACACGGAAGCTTGGATCGACCGTGTAGACATCGCTGAAGAAATCATCTGCCTGCGCAAAGACCGCGTCTGCAGCAAGTGCGTACGCTTGACTGTATGTGGTTCGGGCACTCTCTTCAGCTGCAGCAAGAGATATTGTTGCGCCTTGCGTACCGGCTGCTGCACTGACCCGGTCCTCGCTACGAGCACCGGTAATGGTCTTTTCAAGCTGTGCCTCCGCCGCAGCAACCGCCCCTTGTGCAGATAGGACTACCGCACGTTCAGCCGCCGAGTCGATTTCTGCGAGTATTGCACCTGCCGGGACAACCTGGTCTGCACGAGCATACACTTGTGTGACCTCACCGGATTTCTGTGCACGTAACTCTGCTTGTGAGACGCTGCGTACCTCACCAAGGAGAACAAGTGGTTCCGTGTCACGCGCCAACGCACCAACAGTGGCAACGTGGACCGGCGTGGGTGAGTTTGTTTCGACTGCGTTTTCGTTCGTACCATCTCTGAGCAGTGTGATACCGGCAACAACAATGAGGACGACAACCAGTATGCTCGTCCTCGGATGGTTCTTCGTGTGGGTATGTACGCGCCTCAGCGCTCGTACGAATCGTGTGCGTATGACGTTCACGGTTGGTGGTGATATATAGTAGGAGGCGCTACAATACACCGTATTTACTCTTTTGTCAACTATCACGAGAAGTACGTACAGGTTCTTGTATGGTACACTGGTGCGCATAGTGAACTAACAAATCGCCATGGGTGTAAAAGACTTTCTCATAAAAAAAGCGGCGGAGCGCCAGCTCAAAAACATGCCGAAGGATCAACGGGATATGATCATGAAGATACTGGATAATAACCCCGACCTGTTTGTGAAAATGAGCAAGGAGGTAGAGCATAAAGTAAAAAAGGAGGGAAAGGACCAGATGCTCGCGATGATGGAGGTGGGGAAGAAGTACCAAAAGGAACTCAAGCAAGCACTCGGAGAGTAGCGATCCCATCAGAATGAAACCCTAGACAGCGACACGGTCTAGGGTTTGTTGAAATGGCATCACGAGCTGTGAGCACGACATATGAGTTGTTGTGCTTGTTCTTCAGTGATGAGGTGCCACGAACCGTCAAGTGCTCGTACCTCGTGAAGCTGTGTGCCGTCGATCTTCGGCTCCCGTCGAACCGGTTGACCCGGTTGTGACGTAGCATAATAGACAATGAACTTTGGCAGAATGGTCACGTGGTGAGTGTCCTGTTCGCATACACCCACCACGAGTAATGTAGGTCCATGTTCTCCTCTGCGTTCCCATCCGAAGGGAAGACTGGCGTACTCCTTCGCTACGACATACTGTTCCTGTAGTGTGTCTATGTCGAGAATCGACCCCATACCGGCGGCACGTAACCACTCTTCGTACTCATCATCATCACACACATCTCTCGGAGCTGACGCGATATTTAAAAGTGAGGTCCGTATATGTTCTTCCAATGTGTATCGCCGCGCTTCATGTTCCCAGTACGTAGAACGATACCAGAAGTAGGCAAGTGCACCGAGGACGAGTACGACGATGTACCATGGTTCGAACAAAACCAGCAGTTGTGTCATGTCCATGTGTACCTCCTGTTCTATCTAACCTCACATTACTATGCGCGTCGTACCAACAAAGTCAACGTGGCGTGCGCTGTTGTACTTCTCATTGACCACTGGTACTATCACTCGCATGTCGCTCTCGATAGGTATAGTTGGTTTACCGAACGTGGGGAAGAGCACGCTCTTCAATGCGCTCACTGAAAAGTCCGTTGCTGCGGAAAATTTCCCTTTTTGCACCATCGATCCGTCCGTCGGTGTGGTGGCCGTGCCTGACCCACGTCTGGACCGATTGAGCGAGATGAGCAAGAGTGCCAAAACAATACCTGCAGCAGTGGAGTTTGTGGATATCGCAGGTCTTGTACAGGGAGCTAGTGCAGGCGAGGGACTGGGTAACCAGTTCCTTTCAAACATACGGGAGACCGATGCGATCGCGGAGGTTGTCCGAATTTTTGATGATACAAACATCACACACGTCTCTGGTGCTGTTGACCCCATGCAGGACATTGAAGTTATTAACCTCGAGCTTGTACTGGCGGATCTTCAAACAGCGACGAAACGCCTGGCTTCTCTTGAACGTGAGGTAAAACGTGGAGACAAAGAGGCGCTGCTAGAGAAAGATGTGCTAGCGCGAGCCACACAGGTACTCGAATCCGGGAAGCTCCTTGCCCCCCACACACCTGACGAGGATGCGACCATACTCAGGCAACTTGGGCTCATTACCATGAAACCCATCCTTTACGTCTTGAACAAGAAAGCGGGAGGGTACAACTTTGATGAACAGAATGACGAACGGTGGCATAGGCTCATGAACTTTTTTGAACAAACAAGCGCCTCGTATGTATGTGTTGATGCAAATGTAGAGGGAGAGCTCCGGGAGCTTGCCAAGGACGACCGTGACATGTTCAGACAGGAGTACGGTGTGCTTGATAACGGTATAAACGACCTCATTCGTACAGGCTACGACATGTTGGGACTCATTACTTTTTTCACCACGGGCGATACGGAGACACGAGCATGGACCATACAGCGAGGGAGCACTGCGCCGCAGGCGGGAGCAGCGATACACACTGATTTTGAAGAGAAGTTCATCCGTGCCGAGGTCATCTCGTGTGATGAGCTCCTCAAGGCTGGTTCATACACAAATGCACGCGACACCGGCATCCTTCGGATTGAAGGGAAAGAGTACATTGTACGCGACGGTGACGTTATTGTGTTTCGCGTCTAGTGAGCTAAAGAAAAGCGAGCATGGATTTGTCCATGCTCGCTAA
Organism: uncultured Patescibacteria group bacterium; assembly: GCA_947259245.1. Lineage (GTDB taxonomy): Bacteria > Patescibacteriota > Minisyncoccia > Phycocordibacterales > UBA12088 > UBA12088. The sequence goes on along the minus strand of CAMYLP010000011.1, from coordinate 14,340 downwards.
GTGACTCAGGTAGTGACGCGAAGATCTGCCTCACTAAGAAGGTGGAGAACCCGATTTGCATAGTCCGTCATTTCTTCATCAGGGTGCTTTTTTGCACCAGCAGCAAGCCGATATGAAAAGGAGCTGCTACCTTTCTCGTCAAGCAAATCTGCCAGCGTGTCCATATTACGTTGACAGTCCAGTTCTATCGCTGCTAGCGCTGTCTCTTGTATATCCTTATCTCTGTGCAACGCATCCATCAGCGCCGCTACCGTACACACTGCCTGCACGAAGAGACGTTTTTCAATCTCGTTCAGTTCGACTTTTTGATATTCCAAAGCACTCCTCCTGTGTAAACTTTATATGAATCCTACGACACCATACCCTACATGCTGATGCGCGTCAAAAGCGCGTACGTGTCGTCTGGATTGTTCACGGCCCTTGTTTCTATCACACCGACAACACTTTCATCATTTCCGCCGGGGAAGAGCGCGTCGCCAATGTATACACAATCGTGCTTGTCCCATCCAAGTTCATCTATGAGACGTGTAATATTTGCGCCCTTATTCATACCTTTCTTAAAATAATCAAGCGTCGTCGTGCCCGCTATCTTTACCTCTATGTTTGAGGAATGAAGCGGTGAGGCTGCGAGCAATGCACGACGCTTTTTTTGGTCCGGATCGAATGCTTCCTTTTCTTCGTAAGGGGCGTGGTGTCCATATATCGAATACGATAGCTGACAACCCCGATATTCGACAAGGTCATTCTCATCGGGGACCTCCCAGTCACGTTGTAGTGACTCGATGTGCCGCTCGATCTCAGCGACGTCGGACTCAGTGAGCGCATCGTTCCAAAGCTCTTTGCCTTTGTAGACGGCATGGTTTCCATTCTGACCGAGCAGGTAGGCCTCAATGTCTCCTAACTGTTGCTCCATTTGTGGCACGGCTGCACCCGAAATGACCACAATGTCTTCCGGCATACTCATGATACGCACCCTCATCTCGTCGGTTATTGGCGAACGACTTCTCGTAATTGTGTTATCGAGGTCGAAGAAGAGATGCTGGTACTTTTTATTTGTTGTCATATCGTTGTATAGTAGATTTTTACGCGTCGAACACAGTATACACCGATATGAAATCGTACGACCATAGCGCTATAGAAAAAAAGTGGCAGGACAAGTGGGAAAAGGACGAGCTCTACCACACGCCTGATGCTGCAGAGGGAAAGGAAAATAGGTACGTTCTGGTGGAATTCCCGTACCCCTCCGGCGACCTCCACATAGGTCATTGGTACGCATTTGCCGTACCGGACATCTATGCTCGATACCTCACTATGCTAGGGCACAACGTGCTCTATCCTATCGGCTTTGACTCCTTTGGCCTCCCCGCAGAGAACGCCGCCATCAAGCGTGGACTCGACCCGCGCAAGTGGACATACGACAACATCGACACTATGAGCGAGCAGCTCAAAAGCATGGGCAACACATTCGACTGGTCGCGCAAGGTGGTGACCTCTGACCCGGAATACTACAAGTGGACCCAATGGCTTTTCCTACAGCTCTTTGCGCGTGAGATCGCATACAAGAAGCTCTGCACCGTGAACTGGTGCGACAGCTGCAAGACGGTGCTCGCCAATGAACAGATAGTAAACGGCGAGTGCGAACGCTGTGGCGGTGCTATCGCCAAGAAGGTCCTCGACCAGTGGTACTTCTGGATCACCAAGTATGCCGACCGCCTCCTCGAGGACCTCGATGAGCTTGACTGGCCTCAGGAGATAAAGGATGCGCAGCGTGAATGGATAGGAAAGAGCAACGGCGCGGCACTTACGTTTGCTGTGAAGGATGCAGACGATGCGATAGAGGTGTTCACGACGCGACCCGATACACTCTACGGTGCGACCTATATGGTACTTGCACCTGAACACCCTTACGTCGCTAAATGGAAAGACAGGATTCTGAACTGGGATGAAGTGGACGCGTACATGCAAGCGACCACTCGGAAGAAAGAACTCGACCGCAAGGAGGCAAAGGAGAAGACCGGTGTGGAGCTCAAGGGGGTAATGGCTATCAATCCGGCAACCAAGGAGGAGATACCGATCTGGATCGCAGACTACGTGCTTGCCACCTACGGTACCGGTGCGGTGATGGCTGTACCCGCCCATGATGAACGTGACTTTGCCTTCGCGCAGACCTTTGGCCTGCCGATACGCGAGGTGGTGCGCGAGGTCGTGGGCACACCCTTACCAGACGCGCATAACACGGACGCGGTCTTTGGTGTCGTACGAAAGAAAGGATCCAAAAAGATACTCGTACAGTACAACCCACTCACAAAGCTCTACCGACTGCCAGGTGGCACAATAGAAAAGAGTGACGCCGATGAACGCGAGACACTCGCGCGTGAGATACATGAAGAGGTCGGCCTCGAGGGTGTGACCGTGGGCGACTATGTTGCACAGGTCTACGCGCACTTTTCACCACCGCAAAAGGACGAGAACTGGACGCGCACCGTTTCTCTCTACGAGGTGGATGCTACAGATGCAAAAGAAGTGGCGACACAGCGCACGAAGGACGAGGAACAGCTCGAGCACATGTGGCTCACGCCAGACGAGGCGGTCCGCAAGTTCGACCAAAACCCCGTCGAGTATGGCGAGGGCGCGCTCCTCAAACGCTATGTGCAGAACACGTGCTTTACTGGTGCGGGCGAGACCATCAATTCCGGTGACTTTAGCGGCCAGAAGACAGAGGAGGCGAAGACGGCCATTACAGAGCACGTGGGCGGAGAGCTCACGGTGCAGTACCGCCTGCGCGACTGGCTCTTGAGCCGCCAGCGCTACTGGGGCTGCCCGATACCAATCGTCTACGACCCAGAAGGCAAGGCCCACCCCGTGCCCGACGAGCACCTCCCCTGGACACTTCCGGACGACGTCGACTTTACCCCCACTGGAGAGGCACCACTTGCAAAGAGCAACGAGCTTAAGGAGCGCACCGAAAAGCTCTTTGGTAAGGGCTGGACGCCGGAGGTCGACACCATGGATACCTTTGTCGACTCGTCCTGGTACTTCTTGCGCTACCTCGACCCACACAATGACACCGAGTTCTCCCCGAAGGACAAGCAAGAGAAGTGGATGCCGGTGGATCGGTACTCTGGTGGAGCAGAGCACACCACCATGCACTTGCTCTACTCGCGCTTCTTCCACAAGGCACTCTTCGACCTCGGTCTCGTGACGAGCAAGGAGCCATATAGTACACGCATGAGCCGCGGTCTCATCTTGGGTCCCGATGGCGCCAAGATGAGCAAGAGCAAGGGCAACGTCATTAATCCCGACGAGCATGTCGCACGCGTGGGAGCGGATACTGTGAAGATGTACCTTGCCTTCATCGGCCCCTTCAATGAAGTGGGGCAGTACCCGTGGGACCTCGGCGGCATCGCCGGTATACGACGCTTCTTGGAGCGTGTATGGGGACTACAGGACGCTGTCTCTGACGTGTTGGACAGTGATGAGATACAGCTCCTTGTCCACCAGACGGTACAGAAAGTGGGGGATGACGTTGCCGCATTCAAGTTCAACACTGCCATCAGCGCCACGATGATACTGGTAAATGCGCTCGAGAAGGAAGACGCGGTCTCCAAGCAGACGTACGAGACATTAGTGTGTATCCTCGCGCCATTCGCTCCACATCAGACCGAGGAGCTGTGGCAGAGACTCGGACATGAGACTTCGATACACCTTGAGGATTGGCCCTCCTACGATGAACAGCGTATCGCACAGGCATCGGTGACGATAGCGGTACAAGTGAATGGCAAGACCCGCGGCACGTTCACTGCGGCACCAGACTCAGATAAAGAAGAACTCATCGCAGCAGCGAAAGCTCTCGATAACGTCGCATCACACCTCGAAGGGGTAAGCATTAAGCGCGAGATAGTGGTCCCAGATCGTTTGATAAATTTTGTTGTCATTTAAGATGCGTGCGCACAGCACCGTGTGGCTCAGTACGGTACGAGCGGAGCGTCGCTATGTACGAATGTGCGTGGTACGCACCGACGTCACCGTGAACTCCCGCACAGAACAGCAGCAGCGTATATTCATGCGCTTGGTACAAACGTATGCTGCAGAACAATAAAAACTTGACGCTGGGGACTAGTCGTGCTATTTTCCACATACGTATATAGTTGCATAAATTTTCACTTTGTTGCGAAGCAATATTTAGCAGTACTACAGGCATAATATACCTATGGCAGAAAAACTCACATTTAAACCAAAGACAATTGTCAAGCGCCTGCTTGCAGTGTTGCCTGAACGTGCACAGAACGTACTCATTAGTCGATATGGACTCGGTAAGAGTACGAATCCTGTCACACTCGAGGCCATAGGACAGGAGTACGGTATAACACGCGAGCGTGTCCGACAAATTGAGAATTATGCACTATCGATGATACGGAAGTCGGACGTGTTTCAGAATGAACAGGGAACGTTTGATGAGCTGAAAGAAACGATCACAAGCATGGGTGGTGTGGTTCCCGAGGATGAACTTTTGGAGGAGCTCGCGCGTGACCAGAGCACCCGCAACCACATTCATCTGATGCTAGTGCTGGGTGAAGCGTTCACGAAAGAAAAAGAAAACGATGAGTTTCGCCACCGCTGGCACACGGACCAGGACCTTGCGGACAAGGTACATGGCTCCCTTCGTCGTTTGTATGATTCGCTTGATGACGACGAACTCGTTGAAGAATCGGTGCTCATTGATTCATTCCTGCGAGAATTGCAGGAGTTGAACAGCGAGATGAAGAATGAGGAGATACTGAGACGCTGGCTAACCTTGAGTAAGAGTATCGGCAAGAATCCGCTGGGCGAGTGGGGACGTGCACACTCCCCCAACGTACGTGCTAAGGGCATGCGTGACTATGCATACCTCGTCATCAAGCGACATGGGAGCCCAATGCATTTCCGCGAAGTTGCGAGTACCATAACTGAACTGTTCAACCGTCGTGCACATGAAGCAACCTGCCATAATGAGCTCATTAAAGATGAGCGTTTCGTTCTTGTTGGTCGTGGTATCTACGCGCTGAAGGAGTGGGGGTACAGTGCAGGACCGGTTCGGGACGTGATCGCCGAGATATTGCAGCGCCAAGGACCACTTACGCGTGAGGAGGTTATCGATGCAGTGAGACGTGAACGGTACGTGAAGGACAATACAATTTTCATCAATTTGCAGGACAGCTCGCGGTTTGCGCGTGACAATGACGGCAGGTACAGTATGCGGGAAACCGCGTAACTATTCGAACGTCGTGCGACGCACAGCGCTAGCGTTGTGCTCGAACAAGAGGGTACCAGGCACCCGTGCTTCTGTTATACTGTAAACACCATATATGTATCCGGAAGCACTTGCCCAAGTCGCAGGAATTGGCGAGCAGATGCTACGCGTGTGGGATGCGTTTGGTTTGATATTCCACTACGCGCCGTACTGGGGACCACCCATACTCGCGGTTTCATTCTGGCACGTGTGGATGAGGTACGTGCGCGCCCGATTTATTGCTGACCAGGAGTACATATTGCTCGAGTTGCGTCTTCCGTCGGAAGTGTACAAGTCCCCACAAGCGATGCTAGCTGTCTTTGACGGTCTCTTTATGTTCGGAGGTGAGGCTACATTCTTAGACCGCATCTGGCTTGGCAAGGTCCGTATGTGGTACAGTTTTGAGATCGTTTCTATCGAAGGTCAGGTACATCTGTACATCTGGGCGCGCAGCTCGTTCCGTCGTTTCATCGAACGTACCATATACGCACACTACCCTGAGGCAGAAGTGGTCGAGGTTGAAGATTACGCTCTTGCGTTCCCATTCTCACTCGATACCCACAACGTGTATGGTATGGACTACATGTTAATGAGTCCGATCGGTGTTCCGATACGCACCTACACAGAGTTCAACCTCGACCAGTCAGCCATGAAGGAAGAACAAAAAGTTGATCCCATGGCACATGTATTGGAGTTTGCGGGCTCCATGGGGAAGGGGGAGCACCTATGGATACAGATACTCGCGCGTGCTCACAAGAAAGAGGACATCACTTTTGGTATGACGCGCAATGCAAAGAGCTACAATGACATAGCAAAGGAAGAAGTATCCAAGATACGTAATACCCCCGAGGAGACCATTGTATTTCCCGATGGTGGCGTGGGTAAAACACTCTCCGACAGGCAGATAAAGCGTATACAAGCGATAAACCGCACGTCACTGGCAAGCTCAGCGTGGGATGTCGGCATACGCGCGATCTACTTGGCAGAGCATGAGCAATTCGATGGCGTGAACGTGTCGGGTATCGGATCGATGTGGCAACCGTTTGGCACGCCTGGGTACAACATGATAATACCCTCTGCAGAAAGATGGCAGAACAAACTTGCTTACCCGTGGCAGGATTTTAACGGTGTACGTGAGAACAGGATGAAAGTACAGATAGTCGATGCCTATCGACGTCGCTCATGGTTCCACGCACCATACGTATTTCGGCACTTTATGCTTACCAGTGAAGAGCTTGCAACGCTTTACCATCTACCGGGTTCTGTCGCGAAGACTCCCACGATACAACGCATTACAAGCACCCGTGCACAGGCACCGGCAAACCTGCCGACTCATTAAGGGCACCCTCGGTCTTTCACCACCGTCCCATACGCTGACGCAACCATGTCCATACAACGAGAGACACTTGAACGATACAGAGACGCTGCTAAAGAGACGGCCGTGCTGTGGTGGGGTACGTTCAAGCGTCGGGCACCGCACTTTGCGGGTATGCTGGCTGCAATTCTCCTCTTCGCATCGTGGTGGGTGTACTACAACGTAGAACAACCGCCTGTCCTATTTCCGCTTGAGGAGGTAATTACCATTCCCGAGGGCTCGACCATTACGGACGCAGCATACATACTCAAACGGCACAATGTCGTACACTCGGTACACGCCTTTCGCCTTGCTGTTGCAATGGCAGGCACAGGCGGCCGCGTACTTGCAGGTGACTACTACTTTACGGAACCGTTGACGCTCACAGAGACTGCACAGCGTGTGACTCGCGGTGAGTTCGGTCTTGAACCTGTGCGCGTAACCGTCCCTGAGGGTTCGACGACGTACCGCATGGTTGAATTGTTCGAGAGGGTACTCCCCAAATTCGATGCCGGCACCTTTATACTGCTTGCCGAAGGGAAGGAGGGTTACCTGTATCCCGACACCTACTTCTTCTTGCCAAACGTCACCGCAGCCGATGTGCTCGCGGAACTTGAGGGAACCTTCTACGAGAATCTGAGAGTTCTGGAGGAGGATATCGGCGCTTTTGGCCGGCCGGTACATGAGATCGTGACAATGGCGTCACTTCTTGAAAAGGAAGCCCACGATCATGAGGAACGGCAACATATCGCGGGCGTGCTGTGGCACCGGATAGAGATCGGCATGCCGTTGCAGGTTGACGCGGTGTTTGGTTTCATCGCCCGCACAGATACGTTCAGTCCGCGCTTCTCTCATTTGGAAGTGGATGATCCATACAATACGTACAAACATAAAGGGCTGCCACCCGGGCCCATCGGGAGTCCGTCACTGTCGTCTCTCGAGGCGGCAGTACAGCCCATCGAAACGGACGCGCTATTTTATCTCCACGGTCGAGACGGCACACTTCGTATGGCCCGTACATACGACGAGCACCTGACAAACCGTTGGCGATACCTTGATTGATCAATATCATGCTAGCTACCACAGCGATACACGTTCGGCGTGCACGTCCGCGCTGAGTAGCGTAGCAACGACAGGAAGCGTGTGGCGACACAGCTCAAGCCCACAAGTCCGTACTACCTGTTGCGTGAAGAGGTGTGTCGTGGCACAACGTACATATGGAAAAGAAGGGTAAGGTACTGGTAGCCATGAGCGGCGGAGTGGACAGCTCCGTTTCTGCTGCACTGCTCTTGGAGCAGGGGTATAAGGTGGAGGGAGCGTTCATTGTCACATGGCAGCCGCCGTGGCTACCCTGTACGTGGCGCGAAGAGCGGCGTGACGCGATGCGGGTCGCGGCACGCCTACGGATACCTATCCATACAGTAGACCTCTCATCAGAGTATGAACATGATGTCGTCGACTACCTCATCGATGAGTACAAGAAAGGGCGCACACCCAATCCGGATGTTATGTGTAACAAGCATATTAAGTTCGGTGGTTTGTTTGCATGGGCGATGGAGCACGGGTTCGATTTTCTTGCTACGGGACACTATGCACGGATCGACAAGGATGCTACGCAGGACACAGCACTGCTAAAGACCAGTATTGATCGTAATAAGGATCAATCGTACTTCCTCTGGACCCTCTCTCAGGAGCACCTGATGCATACGCTGTTTCCCGTGGGCGGGATCGAAAAGAAGGACGTGCGTGAGCTCGCACGACATTACGGGCTGCCGACGGCGGACAAAAAAGACTCCCAAGGAATTTGTTTTCTGGGAAAGATACATATGCGCGAGTTTCTTGCACACTACATCCCCCACAAAACCGGCGACGTACTCGATGAAGCGGGCAGAGTCATCGGAACACACGACGGGGCGCTCTTTCTAACACTCGGACAACGTCACGGCTTTACCGTTCCGGCACGTACGCCAATCCAGGAGCCACTGTACGTCGTAGACAAGGACGTACTGCACAACACTATCACCGTCGCCCCCAATGATTCCCCTGCAGTACTGGACGACGTCTCTCGTGTAGTTCTCCGCGATGTCAATTGGATCTCCGGGCACGTACCGATGGCAGAGCATGGCAACGCTCTCGTCTTCCAGGCACGTCTGCGCTACCGTCAGAAACTGTTCGAGGTCACCGTAGATGAGGCGACAAGTACGAGCGCCGTAGTAACGCCCCGATCCGTTCAGCGCTACATTCCTGCAGGACAGAGCATGGTGATCTACGAAGCAGACGTATGTCTCGGTGGCGGTATCATCACAGCATGAACGCCCACCCCAGTGTTGCAGTAGGGTGGAAACGCGCTAGAATAACACCATGGACGATGAAAACAAACACCCGACGCGGCTTGCCCTGGTGCTAGTGGTACTTGTGCTAGCGTTGGTTATTATCTCGGTCAATCAGTTCGTAGAGACCGGGGAGGAACCACAGGAAGCATCCGTTTTGCGGGCATATGCACGCTAACGGAGGTCCCCTCATCACCAAGGCGAACGGTGAACGTGAGCTGTTCCACCCCGAGAAGCTCTACGGTTCTTTGGTGAACAGCGGCGCGAGAGCCGACATTGCCGAACGTATTACAGGTGAGATCGCGAGCGAGCTGACAGAAGGGGATCGAACGACTGACATCTATAAAAAAGCATTTCGACAGTTGCGCAAATTAGAACGTCCGGCAGCTGCACGATATTCAGTCAAGCGCGCGCTTCTGGAACTTGGTCCCTCCGGTTACCCGTTCGAGGATTTCTTGGGCGAACTGTACCGACGGCGAGGGTACACCACAAGTAATAGGCGTATCATTCCGGGGAGGTGTGTTGAGCATGAACTGGACCTCCTTGCGTCACGAGACGACGTACGCTTGGCGGCAGAAGCAAAGTTTCATAACAATTCGGGCATCAAGAGCGACATCAAAGTTGCATTGTACGTCCAAGCACGCTTCGACGACATTAAAGCAGGGGCCGCGTATCAAAGTGATCACGACTTCACGGACCGCATGCTCATCACCAATACCAAGTTCACAGAACAGGCGGTTATCTTTGCTGAGTGCGTCGGACTGACCCTCCTTTCGTGGGATTACCCCAAGGAAGATAACTTACGGCAACTCATAGAGAAGACTGGCGTACATCCGTTACCCTGTCTCACCACCCTCTCACGTGCTCACAAGCAGTATCTGATGGAACGGGGTGTGGTACTTTGTCGGCAACTGCACGAACATCCGGATGAACTCGATGAACTGGGACTGTCGGGAGATCGTCGTGATGCACTATTTCGAGAGGTTAACCACTTGTGCCAGTAGCCCGCAGGGTTCACAATAGTACTATCGTCGTCCTTTATGGAACACATGACCACAGATATTGGGATGTTCATCCAACTTGCGGTCGCGCTCGTGCTCGGTTCGGTTGTTGGTCTTGAGCGTCTACTCGCTGGGAAAGAGGCGGGTATGCGCACGTTTGGTCTGGTGTCGGTAGGCGCGTGTCTTTTCGTTATGGTGGGCAACATGGTCGCTTCCGCAAATAGTGATGTTTTTAACTTTGACCCTTTGCGGCTTGCGTCAAGTGTTGTGACGGGTATAGGATTTATAGGGGCTGGACTGATTATATTCCAGCACGAGCTGAAAGGGCTCACGACCGCGGCGGCTCTGTGGGTGGCAAGTGCCATTGGTGTAGCCGTTGGGTTTGAACTCTATGCACTCGCAACGTTTGCGACGTTCCTCACGCTCTTTGTCTGCGTTGGCTTATGGTTCATTGAACACTGGCTCGAACACACTTTGACCCAGGAACAAGACAAGTAACACATCACCGAACATTATCGGGTAACCTATTTCTATGAATTATAGATTGAATACACGCGCACTGCTTATTGTTGGCGTTCTGGTACTCATTGCCATCGGACTGTTTGCCTACACACTTGTTTCAGCGCCCACCCAAGAAACACAACCACCAGAGGTAGAGACACCGGCAGCGGTCGTCGAGGAACGCCTCATCACTGCTCAACACAAATTTGAAGCAGGCATACATGAGATAGCAGGTATGGTCGACGTGCCGTCGCCATGTCACACGCTCGTAGCTGAATCATTCCTTCTTGAGAATGATACCGTCGTCGAGGTGCGCTTTAGCACACTTCTTGAAGGGGAGGAGTGCCCACAGCAGATTGACGAGGTACCATTTCACGTGACATTTGAAGCGGACGAGGGCGTTGCCATACAGGCCACATGGAACGGTACGCCTGTACGCTTGAATTTGGTCCCACTTGCCCCAGGGGAGGAGCTCGATGTTGAACTCTACATCAAAGGTTAGCGAGTTTGCGTAGAAGGCTGCACATGCTATCCTAGTACAACATTGCCACTAGTAGTCTTATTGAACCTAACATGAATGATACCAACGAAAAATCAACGCCCGTTGAGGAGGAACGTCCAAGCACGGGAGCACCAGAACCAGCCACTGCACCAGTGAAGAGTGGATCCAAGCTATGGGTAGTTCTCATAGTTCTTGTGGTTGTGCTTGGTGTCGCTATCGGTTATGCACAAGGCCTGTTCGGAACGAACACTGAGCCGGCCGATGATGCACCTGAAACCTCAATGGAGCAGGTCGACCCTAGTACCGTGGTTGCCACAGTAAACGGGGTTGATATTACCCGTGGAGAGCTCGACCTCAAGATCGCACAGGTACGGAACACGATGCCAGCCGGTTCTGTGGACCCGACACGCGATGCTGCTTTCGAGCAGGTTGTCCTCGACGAAATGATCAATGTAAACATTCTGCTCGCGAAAGCAGACGAGCAGGGCTACACCACCTCAGAAGAAGACATTGACGCTGAGATCGAAACGCTCATATCGCTCTTCGGCGGGGAGGAAGCATTTAACACTCAGCTCTCAGCAACCGGTATTACGCGAGAGGAGTTACGGACAAATATGCACAACGAGATCCGTATCCGCATGCTTGTGTCTGAAGCAACGGACATCGAGTCGGTTGAGGTCACCGACGAAGAAGTGCAACTCGCATACGATACCGCGGTAGGTGACTCACCAGAAGCTGCTTCCATAGAGGAAGTTCGCGAACTGTTGCGCACACAGCTCATTCAGCAAAAGAGCACTGCGATCATCGATACGTACATACAAGAGCTTCGAGGTGATGCTGATGTAGTGGTTAACCTCTAGAACGACTGCATGCCAAGGACGCAATCACGCAGCAGAACACGTGTTCCAGCCGGCTACCGCCGGCTTGGTTCGTACCACGGCGTCGAGGAGTATGAACTGACCAAGAATGGTCTCAAGGTACTCTACAAACACGACCCCACAAGTCCTGTTGTAGGACTCATGGTGACATACCTTGTTGGTAGTCGTAACGAGGCCGTTGGCCATACAGGTGCTACGCACTTGCTGGAGCATCTTATGTTCAAGGGCTCGAAAAACTTTAAGATCCGTGACGGCGTGGGGCCACTCGACCGCTTTGCGGTAAAGGGCGCACAGATTAACGCGACGACATGGCTTGACCGTACCAACTACTACGAGGTAATGCCGGAGGAGCATATTGCCTACGCAGTGGAGCTTGAGGCCGATCGCATGCGAAATGCCATCATCACGGAAAAGGACAGGGCAGAAGAGATGCCAGCGGTTCGGAGCGAGTATGCTATGGGAGAGAACGACCCCCTCGAAGCACTCGACAAGCACATATGGGCGACCGCATACCAAGCGCACCCATACCACCACAGCACCATCGGTTGGTTGCCGGACATCGAAAACGTGTCCATTGAACGTTTGCGTCGGTTTTACGACACATTCTACTGGCCGAACAATGCAGTGGTCACGGTGGTAGGTAATGTTGAACGTAATGAAGTGTTGTCACTCATCAAAAAACATTTTGGTGTTCACCCACGTGCACCCCACGATATACCTCCGGTTTACACGGTAGAGCCACCACAAACCGGACGACGTTACGTTGAGGTACAACGAGCTGGTACGAAGAACATTCTTGGTGTTTCGTATAAAGTACCGGAGGCGCTACATATCGATACACCAGCACTTCTCGCACTCGCTTCGATACTGGCAGACGGTGTTACCTCACGACTCCACAAGGCGCTCGTTGATACTAAGCAAGCGGTATCCGTGAAAAGTGACTACATACCATTCCATGACCCGTCACTCATGATCCTGTACGCGACTCTAGCGGATGGGGTGACGCATGTGAATAGTGAGGCGGCTGTACATGATGTTATCGAGACACTGAAGGAAGAAGGCGTCACGCGAGCTGAACTTGCACGTGTGTTGGCGCAACTACAGACTCAAATGGTCTTTGCGCGTGACGGTCACTACGCTATGCTCTCAGTTCTCAATGAATCGATCGCAAGTGGGAACTGGAAATACTACTTCGACCTACCCGCGCTCGTAAGCAAAGTGACGGCCGGTGATGTGCGACGCGTGGCGCGCACCTACCTGGCGGATACGTCAATGACTGTAGGTCATTACATCGCAACGTAACGGTATGGAAATGTCACACACAAAACACGTTCATTATGAACGCCTAGAGAACGGTGCTGACCTCTACATGGTGCCTACCAGTACCCGCGACTTGATTGTGGTGAACATGTCTTTTCCAGGAGGTACGCACCGTACCATGTCACAACAAAGTATTGCACTCCTCGTGAGCGAGCTCTTACCTGGTAGCACACGAACAATGGCTCGTAGTGAGCTTAGGGACAAACTTGGGTTCTTGGGCGCGGAGCTTAGTATAAACTCTGCGAATGAGGAGGTGGTGGTCACGCTTGCGTGCCGCAAGACGGTGTTCAAGGAAGCGTTTCGCACAACAATGATGGCACTTACTATGCCACGTTTCCTACAAAGTGAGCTCGCGGAGGCCGTAGCACGGATGGATGCGCGGCTAATACATATGAACGAGGACACAGCCACTCGCGCTTCGATAGCGCGGTCACACTTACTGTTTCGGTCAGGTCACCCACACTATATTACAGAGCCGGATAAGGTGCGAAAGGAGCTGCCGGATGTACGCTGTTCAGATATAGCAAGATTTTATCGCGAGACGATGTCTTCTATTGGTGCCACGGTAGTCATTGGCGGAGACGTTCGTCGAGCACATGATATTGCTGCCATACGGGAAATACTCCAGACATTACCCAACAAGAAGCCAAAGCGGTTTCCCGAAGTCCATGTTGAGCGAACAAAAACAGTCTCGACCAATGAGCACATCGTGTCCATGCGTGACAAGATGAATGTCGACACGCTCTACACCATACCACTGAGCATAACCCGCACTCATCCCGAATTTCATGCACTGACAATGGGTGTTAATGTCTTGGGTGGTTCGTTCTCATCACGATTGTTCCATGAGCTTCGCAATAAGCGCAATTTCACGTATGGTGCATACGCTAGCTTACAGGGTATGGACGACGGTTATCCAGGATTTCTGTCGGCGCGTGCTATTTTCCCCGCAGACGTCTTCTCAGCAGGCCGTGACCGACTACGAGAGGTGGTAATCGAATGGGCGGAGCAGGGTATCACGAGTCGTGAGTTAAAAGAACGTAAGACGGAGCTCACGGGCCGTTATGCGGTCGATCTTGCGACCACTCGCGGCTTGGTAAGCGCACTTTTTGGCGTTGTACGTGCTGGCCGTTCTCTCTCCTATCTCGATGAATATCCCTCTCTTATGCAATCTCTCACCCGTGC
>CAMYLP010000010.1 GCA_947259245.1 uncultured Patescibacteria group bacterium | reverse complement strand
GGGGGTCCACTGGTTGTTCTTGTACAGGTAGCCGGTACCGTACACCCACGTGGTGGACTCGTTGTTCCCTGAGGACACCGTGATGGTGCCGGGTTCTTCACAGAGTACGGAGATGAGGAGTTCCTTCTGTGCGCTGAAGAGGTTGTAGCTCGTACCGAAGCCCGTGGGTATGGTCTCATTTGCGTTGAGGAGACTGCAGTTTGTGGCTGCCTGTGTGGCAGTGGGGGTTGCAAGGAGGGTGAGGGCGTAGAGCGTGGCAAGCAGTGCCGCTGTGAGGGTGAGGTGCGTGTGGGTGGTGTGCATGTGCGAGTGTGTGGTGTGTGGCATCATGAGTAGAGGACAGACACCTCTTATGGTAAGGATATACTACTTAGGATAGCAGAGTATCCACACCACTGCGGAGGTAAGTGTTGATAACGGTGCCGGACAAAAAACCGCCCCTAGCGGGCGGCTTTTTTGTCTCGTGAATGTGTCCTTACGACATCTTCACGTCTATGTTCACTCCCGAGGGGAGCGAGAGGTTCGTGAGTGCCTCTACGACCTTGGGGGTGGGATTCATGATGTCGATTACGCGCTTGTGGACCCGCATTTCGAATTGTTCTCGCGCGTCCTTGTGCACAAATGCTGCTCGGTTGACCGTGTACTTCTTAATCTCCGTAGGCAACGGGATCGGACCGACCGTCTTTGCGTCGTAACGCAGCGCGGTATCCATGATCTGCTTGATGCTCGCATCAAGGATCTTGTGCTCGTAGGCGCGTACACGAATGCGAAGCTTGTTGCCGTCGCCCTCAGCAGCTTTCGCTGCTTTGGTCGCCTTCGTCGCTTTTGTTGCTTTCGTTGCCTTTGCACTTTTCTTTCCCTTGGGTGCCGTCTCTGTTGCCATATGAGTAAGTCGTTACGAGTAGATTACGCTGTGATCTTTGTCACCACACCAGCACCAACGGTCTTGCCACCCTCGCGGATAGCAAAGCGCTGCTGCTCCTCAAGTGCTACCGGTGCGACAAGCTTGACTTTGAAAGTAACAGTGTCACCCGGCATCACCATCTCAACACCCTCGGCCAGTGTGACCTCGCCGGTCACGTCAGTTGTGCGGATGTAGAACTGGGGCTTGTACCCAGTGAAGAACGGCGTATGACGACCTCCCTCCTCCTTCTTCAGGATATAGACCTCACTCTCAAACTCAGTGTGAGGGGTCACAGAACCTGTGGCTGCGAGCACCTGCCCGCGATGCACGTCCTCCTTCTTGGTACCGCGAAGGAGAATACCTGCATTGTCACCCGCCTGACCCTCTTCGAGTTGCTTGTTGAACATCTCGATGCCGGTAATGGTGGTCTTGGTCGTGTCCTTGATACCAACGATCTCGACTTCTTCGCCGATCTTCACCGTACCGCGCTCGATACGACCAGTCACAACAGTACCGCGACCTTCAATGGAGAAGATGTCCTCGATAGGCATAAGGAATGGCTTGTCGGTCTCACGCTTTGGCTCCTCAATGTAGGTATCCAGTGTATCGATGAGTTCAAGAATTGGCTTTGCCGCATCATCATCAACGCTCTTTGCATCAAGTGCCTTCAAAGCTGAGCCACGAATGATAGGTGCGTTTGCACCGTCAAACTCATTCGCGTCCAGGAGCTCGCGGAGCTCCTCTTCAACAAGGTCAAGCATGTCAGGGTCATCGACCATGTCACACTTGTTCAAAAATACTGCAACCTTTGGTACACCAACCTGGCGAGCTAAGAGTACGTGCTCGCGAGTTTGTGGCATTGCGCCGTCTGAAGCGGCAACGACGAGCACTGCGCCGTCCATCTGTGCCGCGCCGGTTATCATGTTCTTGATGTAGTCGGCGTGACCTGGAGCGTCTACGTGAGCGTAGTGACGATTCGGGGTCTCGTACTCTGAGTGGTGGAGAGCAATAGTAATACCACGCGCCTTCTCCTCCGGCGCGTTGTCGATACCGTCTACGTTCTCCAAACGGGCACTGTAGCCCTTGTCCTTTGCAAGCGAAAGAACATGGAGGATCGCAGCGGTCGTGGTGGTCTTGCCATGGTCAACGTGGCCAATGGTACCAACGTTCACATGGGGCTTCGACCGGTCGAATGCTTCTGCTGCCATGATAGCTAGTTAGATTAATCTGCGCTCCTTGCGGAGGTGAAGGCGCGAGAACAGTGGCCTCAACCCCGAAAGGTGCACTTTTATAAAGCCCTACATTTGCGCACTTTCGCGGTTACGGCACACCCAAAAGAGCTGCCGCGCACCACAGAAAAAAAGAACGCGCAGATGCGGTGAGCACATACTACCGCAAGTCGTCATGAAGTCAAGAAATTACGCCTCATTTATTATGCACAGGCTATGCACAGGTTATGCAGACGTACTACACCCCGCCTTGATAGACGGGGCAGCGTATGCGTTACGTTACATACGAAGATAGGTAGATGAATGAAATCGTGAGCATGAAGCCGCATGCGAATATGCTGACATCCCTGTGCGTCGATGCATACTCGCGCTTAGACCGTGGTGCATCGTCTGTCGACAGTTCGCGGAAGAGTCGGTGAAAGTTCATTGCCGCACGACCCAATAGTATTGCCACCACTAAACTCAGCACACCCAACATCAAGTCAATGTTCATGTCTGGCCCTCCGAAATTTTCGTGAGTACAAATTGCGAAGAATACCTAATTGAAATATAGCACAGTGACCAAGCGGCCTCAACGAGGATTAGCTCCTTTTTCGAGCTCGGCATGTCTCCACAACAGGACATTCGAGTACCTTACAAAACCCATTCTTGATGACGTCGGTGGCGAGCTCTGGTCCCCCACTCTTTGCAAGCACTCCAGCGTTCATCACATGCACCTGGTCGGGTCTGAGGTGTTCGAGGAGTGAGGGGTGGTGACTGATGACAAGCATGCCGGTGCCAGACTTCTTTACCGTATCGAGGGCTGCGTACACTGTCTTCATAGCATCGACATCTACCCCGGAGTCTATTTCATCCAAGATGGCATATTTTGGCTTCAATACTGCAAGCTGCAGTATCTCGGAGAGCTTCCGCTCACCGCCGGAAAGTCCTGCGGTCAGTGGTCGGTCGAGGAGCGCTTCGGGTATGGAAAGTGTCTTTGCAAGCTCACGGAGCTCCAGATAGTACTCAAGTATGTCTGACTCCTCACCGGTGCGTGCTACATGCACCTTGTGGAGGAATGTAGCGAGGTTGATACCCCCAACCTTCGGCGTGTGCTGGAGCGAGAGAAACAAACCGTTCGTCGCCTTTTCGTGGGTGGGCAGTTTTGTGATGTCAGCGCCGTCCAACACGACTTTCCCTTTCGTCACCCTGTAGTGTGGGTGCCCCATAACGGCGTTTACCAGCGTACTCTTCCCTGAGCCATTCGGACCCATAAGCACAGCGACGTCGCTAGACTTCACAGAAAGTGTCACGTCCATGACGACCGGCTTGCCTTCTGCCTCTACTGATATGTTTTTGAGTTCAAGCATGGTGTTCTTTCAGTGCTTCATGCAAGGCACGCCATAGCAGTAAGGCGCACTTCTCGCGCGTAGTGCTGATGGGCACATGGAGCAGAGTATATACGTCCTCTTCGCTCACCTGCGCTGCTTCGTGGGTCGACATTCCTGTGAGCTTGTCGGTAAGTAGGGATGCTGCGGCTTGTGAGATAGCGCAGCCAATACCCGTGAACGCTGCCTTTTCAATGAAACCATCCTGTACGTTCAGCTGAAGCGTGTAGGCGTCACCACATGATGTATTTTTCGCGGGTACGGAGATGGTCGCGTCCGCTAACTCCTCTTTATTGTGCGGATGTTTGGCATGTTGCAGTATGTGTGCCTGATACAGCTCCTCGTTCATAATCTAGTTGAATGTTCTTCGCGCATCATTGACTGCCTCTACCAGCGCATCAATGTCATCCCGTGTATTGTAGAGATAGAAACTTGCTCGAGTCGTGGCTACTACGCCGAGTGCATTGTGAAGTGGGAGCGCACAATGATGGCCTGCACGCACTGCTACATTATGTTGTCCTGCTATTTCAGCCACGTCGTGCGGATGCACACCAACGAGGGTGAGCGAGACGATGCCGACGTTTACCTCAGGTGGTGCAGCATATAGAGTGACTCCTTCTAGCGCTCCAAGCTTCTCGAACGCATAATTGGTGAGACCCTCTACGTGTGCACGGATCTCATCCATACCGATGCGCGTGAGATACGACACCGCAGCGCCGAGACCGATCACACCGCCGACGTTTGCGGTGCCTGCTTCAAAGCCAGGCACGCCCACGTGGTAGGTCGCCTCATCCAGTGTGACGCTGTCGACCATGCCACCGCCAAAATATCCCGGCCTGAGCTTGTCGAGCCATTCCTTTTTACCGTAGAGAACACCGGTACCCGTCGGCCCACACATCTTGTGACCCGAGAAAAATGCAAAGTCGGCATCAAGCGCACTCATGTTGACAGGCATGTGACCTACGCATGCGGTCATGTCGCGTACTATGACAGGTCGTGCGCCTGTGGTCAGTGTGTCTTCAGGCACACACGCCACCCGTCCGGTCACATTGCTTGCACCCGTGACCGCAACGATCCGTGTTTTTTCCGTAATGAGCTCGCGAAGGTCTTCAAGGTCCAGTGCAAAGTCCTTCGTAAGTTGTGCGTACTTCACAACAAGGCCATTTCGCTTCGCTAGTTCCTGTAAAGGTAGGAGCATCGCATGGTGCTCCATCACGGTCGTGACTATCTCGTCGCCTTCTTGGAGCTCCAGCGTGTGCTCCAGTGCATAGACGAGCATGTTGCTTGCAGCAGTCGCGCTCGAGGTGAAGATCACCTCGTCTGCGGTGGCACCAATGAACGCCGCGATATTCTTCCGCGCCTCTTCGTAGCGTTCG
Organism: uncultured Patescibacteria group bacterium; assembly: GCA_947259245.1. Taxonomy (GTDB): domain Bacteria; phylum Patescibacteriota; class Minisyncoccia; order Phycocordibacterales; family UBA12088; genus UBA12088. Next base: position 21,260 of record CAMYLP010000010.1, on the reverse strand, counting down.
GTCGCACGTTCTGCTTCTGCATACAGGCCACGATGTACATTGGCGCGGTAGTTGCGATAGTACTCGTTCATCGCTTCGAGCACCGGCTCAGGCGTGAGCGACGTCGCGGCACTATCGAGGTACACAAGTCCATCCTTCAGAGACATAAAATCGTTACGTATCGCTGTGGTATCCATACGCGTTAGTATCCACCTTCGAGTTCGAGCTCGATCAGTTTATTGAACTCCACCGCATACTCGAGCGGCAGTGCTTTGGTGATGGGCTCGACAAAACCATTCACTATCATACGCACCGCATCATCGCGAGACAGTCCCCTGCTCTCGAGGTAGAACAACTCCTCATCCCCGATCTTTCCGATGGTCGCCTCGTGACTGATGGTCACATCGTCTTGCTTGTTCATTACTGCTGGAAAGGTGTTGGCCTCACTCTCACTGTCGAGAAGGAGCGAGTCACACACAAGCGATGCACTCGCACCCGGTGCCTGGTCAGACACGCGTATTAGGCCACGGTAGTTGGCTACACCGCCATCCTTCGACACGCTTTTGCTTCGAATGGTGCTCGTAGTATTCGGCGCGAGGTGTATGGACTTCGCGCCGGTGTCCTGCACCTGTCCTTTGCCCGCAAAGACAAGGCCGAGGTTGTCACTCTTTGCACCATCTCCAACCAATACACTCGTTGGGTAGAGCATGGTGACACCGGAGCCCATGTTGCCGCCGATCCAGTTGATCTCCCCACCTTCCTCAACGATTGCTCGCTTTGTGTTGAGGTTGTATGTGTTGTGCGACCAGTTCTCAATGCTAATGTACTTCATCTTCGCGTTTTTCTGAACAAAAAGTTCCACGCAACCGGCATGGAGCGAGGAGGCATTGTAGCGTGGAGCACTGCAACCTTCAATATATGTCACTTCGCTGCCCTCGTCTGCAATTATCAAAGTATGCTCAAACTGACCCGACGCCATCCTGTTCATACGGAAGTATGCTTGCAGTGGTTGTTCAAGTTTCACCCCCTTCGGTATGTAGATGAACGTCCCACCGCTCCACGCAGCTGCATGCATGGAAACAAAGTAATGGTCGTCGATCGGTACACACTTCTCCATGAAGTACTCTTTCACCATGTCAGGGTACTTCTGTACGGCCACATCCATGTTCTCGAATATCACACCCTGCTCCGCGAGCTCTTCTTTTAGCTTGTGGTACACCATACCTGAGTCGTACTGCGCACCAACACCCCCGAGATACTCTTGCTCGGCCTGGGGAATGCCAAGCTTATCGAACGTGTCCGTGATCTCATCAGGAAGCTCATCCCACGCCGTGGCCTCCGCAACCTCTGGGTCGATGAAGTACACGAGAGAGTCCAAGTCGAGTCCTTCCAAGCTTGGTCCCCATGCGGGCAGAGAGGAAGAGCTCAGCACTTCATATGCTCCCAACCGTTTGTCTCGCATCCAAGACGGCTCGTGCTTACTTTCGCTCATGTGTTTTACGAGCTTTCGTGTAAGGCCTTTGGTGATCTTTGAGGCACCCATGGTTCCTCTAGTATACGTACTCCTCACCGCGCAGCAAAAGAACATGTCTTACAGATGTACCTGTCCGTCTAGCACGATGTGGTGTTGGTGACCTGTCTCACACTTTGCACTAGTATGCAGACTCCTTCACGTGTGCGCCCGCTCGGCCACAACAGTCAATCTCCCTCTGCGATACGTGTCTGGGTTGTACATGGCGCGACTGTACGTACAATAGGGTGATGAAGTTGGACACACGCAAGGCCACGCTGCTTGCCTTAGGCACTGCTCTCATCTCCGGCGTATCGATATTCGTCAACAAGTTTGTGGTTACCGGTCTCGATGACCCGATACTATTTTCTACGGTAAAAAATGTTCTCGTGGCACTACTACTTGTCGGAATTGTTCTGGCATATCGGAGCAAAGATGAGATCAAGAGCCTCACGGTAAAACAGTGGAAACAGCTCGCACTCATAGGACTTGTTGGTGGCGCACTGCCCTTTGCGCTGTTCTTCTCCGGACTTGCGCTCATACCCGCTGTAAGTGCAGCTATGATACACAAGACCTTATTCGTCTGGGTGGCGCTTCTTGCGGCAATATTCCTCCGCGAACGTTTATCGGGGTACCAGTGGCTGGGCGTTGCAATACTCTTCATGGCCAATGTGGTTGTCGGGGGCTTCGCGGGTTTTACCGGAAGTCTTGGTGAATTCATGGTACTCGGAGCGACACTCCTGTGGGCTATTGAGAACATTATTGCAAAACGTGTATTGTCTGAGCTTTCAAGTGTAACTGTAGCAAGCGCACGTATGGTGTTTGGCTCTGTACTCCTGCTAGCATTCCTGACGTTGACCGGACGCATTGGAGGTATTGCGGACATGACGCTCGTAGGCCTTGGATGGACCCTCCTGACCGCAGTGTTGTTGCTAGGCTACGTACTCACTTGGTACACAGCGCTCAAACACGCGCCTGCATCATATGTGGCTGCACTGCTTGTACCCGCAACGTTAGTAACCAACGTCCTGTCCGCGGTATTCATTACGGGAGCATTGAGCCCTGTTCAACTACAATCCGGTTTTCTCATGATCCTTGGTGGTGCACTGATGATCTTTTTTGCACGACATACTGCAAGTGCGCTCGCCGAAGGTACACTCGAAAAATCGAGCGTGATGCGATAGTATAGCGGGATGGATGGCGTGCTACGATGCAGTAGGTATGCGTTTGGTCCCAACCGACTTCATTTTTGCGGACCGGATGCAAACCGGGAGATTTGGGACTATGTCAATGATGGGTACACTGATTTCGGTCTTCAAAAACTACTCAAGGGCTTCGAAACGCTTTATCCATATCTTGAGCATATAGCCCAAGAGAACCATATTAGTGATGTGTTCGACGATCGTGTTGTTGAAGCATACTGGCTCGGCAACCAACTGCTCTCACACACCGAAAAGCGGTCGCTTCACACCTACTTCGTCGAGGGGCTTCGCCTGAAGGACAAGCTCTCACTGAAACGCTTTCGAATACTTGAAGAAAGGATTGGGCGCGGCATCCTCCCAAACCACAACTACCACGTAATCAACGTACCAAAGCGCATGGGTCATCAAGAAATGGATGCAACACCTGCGTTCATGGATTCGTGCCGTGTCAGCTACGGGACAGTGAAAAATGTGTCTGGTCCAAGCATCACCGTCGAGTATGAGCCACTGATAGCGTACGGTGACAAATTATTACTCGGAAGCGCAGTGCAAAAGAAGATTGTTCGACGGCTCGAGGCAGACTACGACATAGAGATGCTTACGCCCGGAGAGATCATCACTATGCATTGGGATATCCCGTGTGAGGTCATAGACGCCCGTCGCGCGGCTGAACTTAAACGTCACACACAGCGCGCCATTGCTATTGCAAATGTTGACATCCAAGCGTAGGAAGGCATACTGCCACAAGATCATCTGACGTGGAGGTGGGTATGACTGAGACCGTAGCAAGTTTTGTATGGAAATATGCAATTGGGTGCCTAGATGCTCGACAGCAGGACGGCACCATCTCCGAGAAGGACTATAAAATAGCGCAGGGCTACGTAGATGCTGGTAAGGTGCCCCCGGACGACTTTGTACGGCGGTGCTTTCCAGAGCCGTTCAAACACGCGCACACGCTGGAAGAGATGAGATCCTACTGGCGCGAACAGCACAGTGGTCCTGATCAACACACGCCCGTGTATCGTGCAAAGATATACAAAAAGCATTCAATACTGGGTGAAAAGGTCGGGAGAGCGTGGCGGGTTGCCATTGAAGATCCGCCAGTGGACGTTCACCCATCCTTGCTTGCAGTCAACTGGCACAATTACGATGTTCGTGTGGGAAGCGTCGTATTTGTTCACCAGAACACCATTGCTGAATTGATAGAGTACTAGTACACACTGGCGACTACGGTCGCCGGTTTTTTTATGTCGCACCCACGTATTCGATGTTTCTCCTTACAAAATGTCAGACACATGATGTATCCGTGAACTAGAAATGGGGTGCCTTTGCGCGTTGTAAAAAGGTGCTACACTAGCGTTCATGGAGATTTTTGTATTCGGAAACCCTATCGTGGAAACAGATTCGCTACCTATCACGCTCCTTCCAGCGCTACGCGAACAGTTTTCTGGTGTGACGTTTACCACGCTCGATCCAAATGAGAACTGGAATGTCCCGCGTCACATGTACATCATAGATACTGTTGTGGGTATTGAAGAGCCACGCGTCTTTGAAACACTTGAAGGATTCATGGCGTCCCCACGGGTGAGCTGTCATGACTTTGATGCATACGCAAACATCATGCTCATGAAGAAGCTCGGTAAAATTGATGGGGTTACTATCGTTGGTGTTCCACCGAACCTTGAGCCAGAGCAAGTGTTACCGTCACTCACGAAAAAGCTTGATGTACTACTCGAAAAAGTGTAGCAACCTACTCAGGCTGTTGCTACCAGTAATGTTTGACACCTCAACATCCAGCTAGTACTCTCGTGTGAGATGTTGCTCGTACTTTTTAGCAACACCCTGAATGAAGGGTAACGGCTCTACTTTGAGGAGGTGTAACGATGACCGGTCTACCTACAGGCCATATAGCTGGACTTATACACGATCTGGAGGCAACCAATACGCAAATTCGTGATGCTGCAGAGGAACGACAGTTTGCTGAAAAGCTGCTGAAACAGGCTGTGAAAGACGGTCAAAGCACCGGCGACGTGGTAATGGACTTTCTGATTCTGAACGGTGTCGTACCATACAACACGGAACACCAGCCAGTCGAGAAGGCATTCCGAGAACAGGTCAAACATCTTCGTAAGAGCCTTGTACCCGAGCAGGTGCTGCTCATTGTACACACTGAAACCCAGCGAGAACGTGCCACTGGTTGCGTACCAACGTTTGGTGACCAAATAAGACGAGCAAACGCTGTTGCCATATTGAATGGAACAGACCTTGTGTGGGATCACTCGCGCGGGCTACTCGATTTCCCTACGAAAGAGGCTTATGACGGCGACATCGCTGACCGTGGCAACATACTGGCACTCGGTGTACGAACGGACGCTACGCCAGGTCAGCTATTCTTCCTTGAGACACTGCTCCAATGTGTCAGCCAGTGTAGTCGGCATGGCTCTGCGTACAACGATTGGACCAGTCACGACTGGCAAGCGCACGTAGGCTACGATGCAATTGCGACGTACGTAACGAAGCTCTATGGCAGCGAATACGACACCGTGACATCTCTGATACAAGAGTCATTGGGTGATGAGGTCGCAGTGGGGCTGCGCATTGCATGTAGCAGAATAGTACAAAAATAACACGACCGGTGCTTTCGAGCACCGGTTTCTTTTGTGTCTGGATTGAAGTGTTGGCAACACGATCGTGTTCTTTTGATACGAACACCTTGTTCCACCGCACGACATATGGACTCGCAGTTAAAGGAGGCGTAGAGTACTACTATAGCTGGTTGGGGTATCCCAGCCTCCACTAACTAAATGTAGGCTTATGGCAACACGCAGCACACGGAGTGGGTCCCGCGTCATTAAACAGCCCGCCCGTAGTAGAACTTCTCAGCGCGAGCAGTACGGTCGGAGTAGACAAGGTATCATACTCTGCTCCGATTGTGGCAACGTTCACTACAAGAAACACTGGTGGCATAGTAATGACCGGGGTCTCCATGCGCTCGTTAGTATGGACTATCGCAAGGCAGCGCACACAACCTGTCCCGCCTGTTCCATGGCTGCGCACCACCTCTATGAAGGTGAGTTGACCATCGAGAATGTGCCAGCAAAGGTTCGCAAGGAACTCTCACAGCTTGTAAAACACTTCGGAAAAACTGCTACCGAGCGCGACCCGCAGGACCGTATCATAGACATAGAACGCAAGGGTGCATCATGGCGTATCACTACCACCGAAAACCAGCTTGCCAGCCGGCTGGCAAAAAAGGTGCGCGAGTCATTCAAAAAACATGTTGCAGTACACATTTCTCATTCGAAGGAGCCGTACGAGGTTGACCGTGTACGCGCGACGTTCACAGTCTTAAAATAAGCCACCATGCGTTCGTGGTCGCGTCCCGAGAGGACAGTGCGGCAGATTCAGCAGCAGGTCGGGGACATGTACGTGTGGTCACACTTGACCGTCGGTTGTACATATGCACAATGGGCACAGACACACAGGAGGTATACACATGCCGCAAGCACTTCTTCTCTATTGCACCAACAAGTATCTTGCTGCGGGAGAGCAGCACACAAAACTTCATTGCACGATCGTCGACTATCACGACCTCTCACACCTGCTCGAGGTCGTAGAAACGATCGTGACCAGCGCGGAGGATATCTTGAAGGAAAGCTTGCAAGTCGTACAAGAATCCCAGACACATGTGCCTTTAGGTACTATTCGTACCATGCACTGCAAACAGTGCGGGGGTGACGAAATTTGGCAGTTCGTCCGTCGCCCCATTGAGCACGTTGCCGAAGAGCGAGTATGGGAATGCACAGACTGCAAGACGACACTTCCACCCACATGAACACACAGCGCGGTCAATGGCCGCGCTTTCCTATTGCCACGTGCGGTTTGTTCGACTACGGTGGAGGTATGTGCGGACGATACGTACTCGACAAAGATATTGATATCATTGAGAAGCGGTTCAACGTGGGGACTCGCGGACAACACGCTTTCGAAGCACGCTACAACATAGCGCCGTCACAAACGCTCCCTGTTATCACAAGCCCTGGCACCCTTACGATGCTACCGTGGGGCTTTGCACCGGTCTGGGCCACCAAAGGTGTCATCAATGCGCGCATTGAGAGTTTAGAGGAAAAGCCCTACTTCAAGAACTCGCAACACTGTCTCATTCCCGCGACCGGTTTTTATGAATGGAAGCAAACAAGTGAAGGCAAGGTGCCCTATTTCATTCACCTGCCGAACAACAACCTTTTTGCATTTGCAGGTGTGTGCAATAGGGCTGGTTACGCGATCGTGACGACACAAGCGGAAGGTCCCGTAGCAGACATACACACACGGATGCCAGTTATACTGACAACTCAGCAAGAAAAGTTGTGGCTGGACGGCTCATTTCCAGAGACGGTCACGCACAAGTTGCTGACTGTCATGGTTAGTACAGCCGTGAACACTCCCACGAACGATACGTCAGATCTGCTCACGTCAGTGAACAAGTGAGCAAGAAGGCTACGTGACCTTCAGATCGAGCTTCAAGAAATGCGCACCACATGAGAGGCACGGGTCGTATGCACGAATGAGCTTTTCTATCTCCCACGTTATCTTTTCCTTATCATCGATGCCCTGCGCTACCATCTGCTCCACGAGTCGTCCACAGTCTTCTTCAATGTTTATCTGGTTTTGCCCGGTCGGTACGATGACCTCTCCATCGATCACCTTGCCATCGTCGCCAACGTGAACCTTGTGATAGAGCGCGCCACGAGGTGCCTCAATGACACCGATACCGGTCGCCTCTCGGTACGGTTTCTTGATAACGTCTTCCTTTTCGATCTTGTTCTTGGTGAGAAGATCAATTGACTCGTCAATGGAGTGCACTATCTCGATGGCCTGAGCGAGATTGTTGTGGAAAATGTCAGTCGATGGGAAGAGGGCAAGGGCCTCCGCACACGACTCCTTCGTCTTGGGATGGAGTTTATCCTTTGCTATGTTCATGCGTGCAAGCGCACCCACCATATACGGGTCGCCCTTATACTTGTACGCGCTTGCCTGTGAGTATGGCAAGACTACGTGTTCGACGAGCTCCCGGTAGAGCTTCTCGTCGTACACATCACCCTTGCTGGTACGGATCTTGCCGTTGATGTAGCCGTACCCTTCATCGGGAAGCAGAGCCATATAGTCGGTCTTACGGTCAAAGTGGAATGGTGCATTCATGAACTCCGTCACGAGCCGGAGTGACGCCTCTCGCACACCCTTCAGCTTTTCTATGGCCTCGCTTACCTGTGCATCATCCGGAAACTTGATGAAACCACCTATAGTGGGAAACATCGCGTGCACCGAGCGGCCCGCTATGATGGTTGCAAGGAAATTCCCAGCACTTTTTATCGCGAAGCCGTCGTGTAGAAGCTGGTGCTCATGCGGATCGTTCTCATCGAAATCGAGGAACGCATCCTTTTCGTATATGTCCGGCATGCAGAAGAGATACAGGTGCAGTGCATGGTCGCGAATGGTAAGGCCGTGCATGGTGAGAGCCCGTAACATTTTGGTCTGCTCGGTCGGTTCGATGTCCAACGCCATCTCACACGCTTCAATAGCTGCCATGATGTGCGCATTGCTGCACGTGCCGCAGATGCGGGAGAGGTGCGAGGGTATCGCCAAGATGCTCTTCCCCTTCATCGCCTCAGTAAAGAAGCGTTTGTACTCTTCAATTTTAAATTTTGCAGATGTGCACCTACCATCCTCAATGGTGATACTCATGGCACCGTCACCCTCGATCTTGGTGATCTGCTCCAGTTCGATGTTTATCATGTGCATAGGCGTGGCGTTAGTCTTTACTTGTTGATAGTTCAGGTCGAAGCTCGACGACAAGCGCGTTCACCGCCTTCAAGAACATGTCGGTGTTCATGGGACAGCCGGGAACCGATGCATCTACCTCAACAACATCAGCCACCTTCTTCACATCTGGAAGTGCGCCGAAACGGTCTACAAGAAACTGTACAGCTTCTTTCTGTTCCGGCGTAAAGGTATTGCGCTGACTTGCAGGGAGACCCGTGACTGCGCAGGCACCTACTGCAACCACTTTCTTGCTTATCTCCCGGATTTTCTTGAGACGTGCCTCGTGCTCCGGACTGGCAACCGCTCCTTCAACAAAAGCGATGTCAAACTCATCGAATAAATTGTTCTTTTTCAGTACACGGACATTGCGAAAGTCGAAGATGCGCTTCCACTCCTGCCAGTGGTCATTCAAGAGCTCCGTAAACATGATGGTGTTGTCCTCGGAGCATGAGTTTACAAACCATCCAATCTTTATCTTTTCAAATGTTGCATCGTTCATATGGGCTCCATTATACCCCAAGATACGTGGTTATAAGAGGGCCGCCCACTGGGCGGCCCTTCATTTATCCTAGCAGCAGCTCCTGCAACACGGCAGCTCTTCTCTGAGCATGTGCGCCGATTTCAGAAAGCACATTGTACTGATACGCCTGCAACACCGCTACTGGGAACTCACCGTGAATCTGAAGGTTCAGGAACACCGGACACCACGGCCCAGAACACTCGTGTGAAGGCAGTGCCTTGTCATTCATCATATAGTCCTCTCTTTGTATGTCTGTTTTCAGTCTAATCGCACGCGACAATGAGTCAATATATGTAACTGCGCACCCATACGGGTGCGCAATGTGTAGCATAGTTACATTGATGTGCAGATGCTACTCGATGTATACACGCTAGCTTGCACCGTAACGACGGTGTATGTGGTACGCTCCGTACATTAGCAGTACACCCATCAACAGAACTGTTTCAAGTGCATGTTCTAGTACCCAGTGACCAAACCAGGCGCTTTGATCGAATGCACGGTGCACGCCCTCGTGTGCGAGTGCGACGCTGCTTGTGCTGAATCCAAGCACAATCGCTGTAATCTTCGTCTTCATCTCACTCTCCTCTGTTCGTAAGCCCACCACAGCATAGCATAAACGTCTTGTCCCATTGACGATTCCATCAACATCACTATGCTTACTCCAGACACACGCACATTCAAACCACATAAATAGGAGGCATCAATGTCTATTCTTGGACAAACTGAGCTGTACCGCGGCCCCTTGCCGCAACTGCAAGGTAGGGAGTTCGACATAGTGCACCTTACACCCGATTGGCGCACGGTTGAGGAATTGCGAACCGGCTCAGGCGGCCTTGGTGTCGTCTCGTCGGTTCACTCAGAGGAATTGGAAGACAACGATAGTGAGTACGGGGTATCGCAGCTTACCGTTGCATACTACTGCCCCTATGGCTACGTACATCAACGGGTGCAGGATGGCTACATGGTCACCGACTATGTACCTGATCCGTACCCACAGTTCATGGAGGATACGGGGAAACGTATCATCTTGATGATCAACGAAAAACCGTGCAGGGTCGGTATCTTCCAGCCTCGTGATCGAGAACGGAACCATACCGCCGTCATCAACCTAACTACCGATATTGAGGATAACGAAAAGTATCCAGAGTTCAGGTTCATCACATCGGTCCTGTACGGTGAACGGCACGCTTTCTACAAGCTGTGTGGCAAAGAGTGGCGTAATCTTGACTATCTTCGTGCCTGGCAGAACGCGATCTTGGGCTTGGGTGCATTCTATGCACTCGAAGAGCTCGGTATTACCTACCGCGTGTTGCACTGCAACGATTCGCATCCCGTTTTCTTCCCCCTCCACCGTTTCGGTCGCTTCCTAAAAGAGGGGCTTGGACACGAGCATGCACTTGAACGCGTGAACAGTGAAACATGGTTTACCAACCATACAGTACTGCCGGCAGGCAACCGGCACTACCCGTACGAGGTGCTCACACGCAGTTTCGGTGCATATGATGGCTTTGACCATGACACGTTCCAGTGGCTTGATTCTCAGAGTCATCACCGTGGTGAGGTCTATCTGACCGACATCGCAATGAAGCTGGCAGGACCGGGGCATGTAAATGCTGTGTCAGACGAGCATGCATTGGTCGCAAACAAGTTGTGGTCTGGGTACGATATTGTTCCTATCACGAACAGCGTTCCGGAATCACATGTACATCCGGAAGCATGGTTACTTGACGGACCTCATCAGATCCCGGACTTCAAACGTATGGTGCAGTTCGAAGAGGGTGGCCTCTATGACCAACTTCAACACAATGCGCGGGAAGCGGGTTACCCACTAGCTCTCAACACGGACGACATGCAGCACATGGGTACCATACTGATCGGCTTTGCACGACGAGTGACCGAGTACAAGCGACCGGGGCTGCTCTTTCACGAGACAGAGCTACCACTTGTGCGTGTTTTACACGAAATGCAGCAAGTGGCGATAGCGTTTGGTGGCCTGGTGCACGGTGACGATGGCGACATGAAGACCGACTGGAACAACCACTTCGAGGTGCTGAAGACGCTCAAGAACGGCATACCTGTATTCAACTACGGCGCACGCCTCATGAAGTGGATGAAGGCTGGCTCCAACATTTGGGTAGTCGCTGCGGTGCCGGGATGGGAGGCGTGCGGTACCTCACAGATGGGCGCGATGCTCAACCTGGCAGACGTCCAAACTACACTTACAGGTTTCGTGAGGGAAGCTCGGGAGCATATGGAAGTGTACGGGATGGAGCACTTGCCACATGACTTCCGCGTACTGAAGGATGATGAGTGGAACGCACGGTACCAGTATGACGCGTTCGATCTGTGGCGCAATCTCAACGAAACCCAGGTGTTACTCCGTCGTAAAGATCCTCGTACGCTGGACAAGGTATGGAATGCGCACCTGTTTGCTCGTGAGCAGTACACACCAGGACGCATGGTCCGGCAATATCTAAAGTTCTTTGGATTGAAATGATCCTTTTAAAAGCCCCGGCATCCTGCCGGGGCTTTTCTTGTGTAGGTGTTTAAAGCATAGGGTCGTCCCCATAGTCGATGGGTGGTGCATTGTCGCCGAGCTCGAGGGTGCCAACTTCCTCCCACGTCACTTCGTCGAGCACAGTAATGTCATTCTCACCTACAACGTAGAGGTAGTCGTCGATAAAGACTGCGCGGCGTACGGCGTAGCCTGCGACCGCCGCCTCAAGTGCAAGCTCGCTGTTGGTGTAGCTTATGACGTAGCCGCCCTGCCCGGCCGGAATAAAGACCACGCCGTACTTCGGATCACGAAGGAACGCCCGGTGGTTGCTGTTCACCTCGCTCCAGTGCTCCTTCAGCGTGAACGTGTCAGATTCAATAGGGCGGGAGGTGTTCGAGACATCGAAGAGTGAGAGTTTGACGTTGCTCCCGTCGCGTCCAACACCAAGTACCGTGTCATCATCTATGGCTTCAAGGTAACTCGAGAAGCCGGGTATTTTGAGCTCACCAACCATTTTCGGGTCATCAGGCTCAGAGAGGTCAAGTACATAGAAGGGGTCGATCTGCCGGAACGTCACCACATACCCACGGTCACCGATGAAACGTACCGAGAATATCTGCTCGGTGAGGCCCAGATCGGTCACACTGCCCACTATCTCAAGGTTGCGGTCAAGCACGTACACATCGTTTGCCGTGTTTCCCGTACGCCATCGGTCGCCCACCGTCACTGCCATACGCAAGTGACCTTCATGCTCATCGAGTGCGAACTGGTTCAAGAGATGACCCGGTACCGACTTGGTCTCGCTGATGGAAAGCGTGTCCACGGAGATGCGGGTGACGGCGGTACGGTCCATGTCGCGCATACGTTCTTGTACGTAGTCGGCCAAGCGGTTCTGTGCCTCTGTCTCGAAGCGCAGCATCTCGTCGTCGGTCATGGTATTCATCGCTTCTTCCAAGATGTTCGACACCTCAGTGACTTTCGACTGTTCACTGATGTCGTACCCGCGCACCGTATGGATGCGTGCGATGGTCTCAGCGGACAAAAGGTCTGGTATCTCGAACTCAAAGAAGTCGAGGAGCACCTCGGTCTCACTCGTGGTTTGGCGCTGGGTAAGGTATATGTTGTTCGGGAACATGGCCACCACCGTGTTGTTGCTCTCTCCTGCCACGGTCAGTGAGTCGTCGACGTCGCCCGTGCGCGGATCAAGTGAGAGTACCGTGAAGCTCGTGTTCAAGCGCTCCAAGCGCTCCGGCACCCAGACGCTTGTGCACGGCAAACGCATGCCGGCGTCGAGGAGTGGTACAGGTGGACAAGGGCGGTCACGCCGCAAACTGGTGGCGGTCACAAGGTACACCACCTCGTCCATCAAGCGAGCAGTAACCAAGCTGGTACGCTCACCGTAGCTTTTCTCCCAGTCCTTTGTTGGTGTGTCGGGATTACGTACATCGTACGCAACAACTCTGTCATGAGTAAAGACAAGGAGTTGGTCGTCCACCAGTAGCATCTCGCCCGTTACCTCTATGTCATCCTCTGAAATAACCGCTAGGTCTGCAGGTGGAAATGCACCAACGACTTTTGTGGTCGGTCGCTCGTATGGGTAGGGAGCAATGGCATCCACTGCAACCTCTTCTGTGGTGAGTGGCATGGGCTCTGCGTACCAGTACGACCGTGTCGAGACGTAGATGTTCTCGCCGTCGGTCTTCACGATGTCCGGCTCGTCGATGCCCGCCACCTGTACGTTGGTGGTACTGACACGTGAGCTTGACTGTTCATTTGATTCTGCGGCCATGGGCGCGCCAAATGCGGCATCATCAGAAAAGCCCACACTACCGTCAAGGCTTGCCGCTGTCGTAAGCGTTTGACCATAGTAGCCACTTGAGACGTCCAGGTACTCGGCAAGCTCATCGGCAGATGACACGCGCTTATAGAAGTAGTCGCTCGACGCTGCCGAGCTTGTGCCGGGTGTGGGGCTTGGAGTTGGAGTTGGAGTTGGATTCGGAGTTGGTGTTGGCACGGCGGTTGCCAAGATGGCCCTTCCTTGTGGGCCGACCCAGCGACCGTGCCAGTCGCTCATACCGAGTTGCGCGCGATAGAAAGCCTGTACCGCTGATTGTGTCTGTCCGCCGTAGTATCCCGTCGCACCCGCTGGAATGTCGAAGCCGGCATCGAGAAGACATTCCTGGAGTTGTGTGACCTGCGCGTTTGATACACCGTACGTTGCGGCGGAGAGCGTGTCACTGCCACATGTGTTGGCAACGAGTGGTGTGACAGGTGGTTGTGTCGGTGGGAGCCCGCTTGAGACATCCGTGAGGTTCGCGATGCCCTGTGGACCGACAGAATTGCCGTGCCAGTCACCCATGCTGAGTTGCTGGCGGTAAAATGCCTTCACTGCCGCTTGCGTCTGACTGCCATAGTAGCTGGTTGCACCAGCAGGGATGTCATAGCCAGCGTCTATCAAACACTGCTGCACATTTGTGACAGCGGCGCTGGACTGTCCATAAGCGACTTGCGTCAAACTATTCTGGTCGCACGTTGCCGCGTATACCGACGTACTCAACATGACGATTGCAAGCATGATGCCGACAACCAAACACAATGACCATTGAAAGAATGTACTCATGGTACAAAAATGGGGTAGTGATAATACCCCGCCATACTAGCACAATGATACGCGCTGCACAGTAATGGCAACATACATCGTAATGTCTGGAAGTCATGTCGTGGATAGCGTTACTTGGTCGACACTGTACGGTGACGGTATACTCTTAAGTACATGGACGCTGGTTCTTCTACAATACGCACGATCGCGATCGGCGGCGCTGCAGGCGACGGTGTACGCGAGGCTGGTATAAACTTTTCAGAGCTCTTAAACGAGCTCGGGTATCGAACTTTCTCCTCCTTTGATTATCCTTCGCTGATACGTGGAGGCCATAACTATTCCCGCATCAGTTACAGTACTGATGTTGTTCGCGCTGATTACCGCGAGCTCGATGTCCTCGTCGCAGTGAACGCTGAGTCGGTGCTGGTGCACAAGGAAGCACTCAAAGAAGGCGCACGAGTGTTTGTCGAGACCGCCTATCTCGACCGCTTGGAAGACTGCGGGGTAGATCTTATTCCCATCCCCATGAAAGCGTTTGCTGAAGAGGCTGGTGCGCCACAGGTCGCGCGTACTTCAAGCGCATTCGGTGCATACGGCTACACACTCGGGATACCACTCGATAGGCTCAAGGAAATGGCGGACAAAGTCTTTGCGAACGTTGGCTCGGAGATGAACATGAAGCTCGTGGAAAAAGGTTATGCACACATGAAAAAGGAGGGACATGCACAAGACGAGTGCAACTTGCCCGAGGAGCCTGGCGTCATACCCGACGTACACGACGGCAACCGAGCAGTTGCTATGGGGCTCATGGCTGCAGGACTTGAAGCATACGTCGGCTACCCCATGACCCCGAGCACGAGCACCTTGCAGTACTTGGCAAAGGTCGGCAAGGACCGCGGGCTCTTTACCGTGCATCCTGAGGATGAGATTGCCGTTCTCAATATGGCTCTTGGTCTGGCATTTGCGGGTAAGCGCACTGCAGTAGGAACCGCAAACGGTGGTGTGGCACTCATGCAGGAGACACTCTCGCTTGCAGGTGTCAGTGAAGTACCATGCGTTATTCTGGAGAGCATGCGCATGGGTCCGGCGACCGGTGTTGCGACGCATACAAGTCAGGGTGACCTGCAGTTCACCATTCATGTGGCACATGGCGAGTTCCCACGCTTTGTCGTTGCGCCCGGAGACGTCGAAGAGTGTTTCGAATGCGCCGCTGACGCAATGAACATCGCTTGGAAGTACCAAATGCCCGCTATCATCCTTTCCGACAAGCACCTCTCTGAGAGCTATATGTCAGTGAACATCGACGAAGGCAGCAAGGGTCCCGACCTCGGCAAGCGTGCGGAGGTAACCGGAAAGGAGTACAAGCGCTACGAAATAACAGAGGACGGTGTCTCACCACTAGCATTCCCTGGTACACCGGACACCATGGTGAAAGGGACGAGCTATGAGCACAATGAGGAGGGTGAGGCAACCGAGGACCCCGTCGCGGTGAAGGCAATGCAAGACAAACGCTTCCGAAAGCTCAACGGCCTGTATGCGGACTTTGAGTGGTTCCCGACAGTAAAGACCTATGGTGACCTCGACGCGGACGCAGCCGTTGTCTTTTGGGGCAGCACCAAGGGGGCAATGCTCGAAGCGTACAAGCAGCTCAAGAAGCCCGTAAAACTCGTGCAGGTGTTATGGATGGAGCCGTTCGACGCAGAACGTGTAAAAACAGAACTTGAGGGTATGCGTGTGATCGTTGATGTCGAGGCAAACCACACCGCGCAGCTTGCAGCCGTGATAAGGGAGAAAACCAGTATTGAGATCACCAACAAGGTCCTGAAGTATGACGCACAACCGTTCACACCAACCGACCTTGCGAACGAAGTAAACAAGTACCTCTAACATGAGCAACGATATGGTATCAACAGTAGCATATGAGAGACTAGGACTTGGGCAAACGCCCCGGAGTGGTCTCTCATATGATGCTGTTGATATAACACATGTTCTATGGCTATCGACCTAACAACTGACGCAGAAGTGACGTGGTGCCCCGGGTGCCCGAACAGCCAGATACTGGTTGCGTTTCGACAGGCAGTGACAGAGTTTGTGGAGGCAGGTGAAATGGAGCTCCACAACATCGTCGCGGGTGCTGGCGTTGGCTGTCATGGGAAAATAAGTGATTACCTTGAGGTGAACACATTCAACAGCCTGCACGGTCGCATCGTCCCGACACTCACGGGTATTAAGCTCGGTAACCCAAACTTGAATGTCGTTGGTTTCTCCGGTGACGGTGACTCGTTCTCGGAAGGTTTCAATCACATCACCCATGCTGCGCGTAGCAACACAGACATAACCGTGTTCTTGCACAACAATCAGGTGTTTGCCCTTACAACCGGTCAGGCAACGACGACAAGTCCGAAGGGGTTCAAGGGCGGCACCACGCCGTACGGCTCGGTGAATGAACCGGTGAACCCTGCCCTCATCATGCTTGCGATGGGTGCAACATTTGTAGCCCGTACTTTTGCAGCAGACATCACAAAAACCAAGGAGATCATGAAGGCGGCCATGCAGCATAAGGGATTTGCATTCGTTGATATCATACAACCATGTATCACCTTCTTTGATACGCGCGAATACTATAAGGACAGGGTCTACTGGCTCGATGGTAAGCATCGCAAGGGCAATATCGACAGCGCATTCAAGGTGGTGCGAGGCGCTACGGAAGACAGAGTGCCATTGGGCATCTTATATCAGGCGGAACAACCCACATTTGAGGAGAATATTCTTCCACGGTAAGTACCACACTTCATAAAACTGTCACTGGAGCATCGTATAGATGGTACCGGGTCCGCGTACGTACCTTCACCGGTAGTGTGCTATGGCTATTATAGCCCGTTTGCTTTACAGTAGTATCCAGAGACGTTACCTATTAAAGCTGAGGGAGGATTGCACCGTGAACGAGGAAGTGCAGGAGCACAAAGAGTGGCGCTGTTTTGTGAGTGAGTCATATGCGCTCATAGGCCTGGTGGTAAGTAGCGAACGCGTGGTGGTCATGTCGTACGATCATAGGCGTTACGGGTACCCGATGTTGAGCCGGCTTGAAGACATGCCCGAAGACATAATGCTCTTCTCGTACAAGCTGAGTGCCGATGAACAAAAGGTCGATTGCATCGTCCCGCTGCAGGAGTTTGCAGCACAGCAGGGTTACTTACCGTACTGAATATAGCGGCTGTCAGGATACTGACAGCCGTTTTCATATGTATGTACATGGTGATGTGTCCTGAACTGACGGGACCACCTCTGTGCGGTGAGGTAGTACATGCAGTTGGGTCTGCGTTGTAAGTAATCCTGTGACAATGGCACACACTGTCTTGTACAATACATTGCATATGCTGGACACACTCTTCAACCCTCGGGCGGTCGCAGTTATAGGCGCAACAAGTGACACGTCAAAAGTAGGTTATGCGCTCATGAAGAACATTCTTGATGGGGGTGTGCGCGAAGTATATCCGGTTACCTTAAGCGAGCAGGTCGTTCTTGGACGAGCCGCCTACACCAGTGTCAGTATGATACCCGGACACATCGACCTCGTTGTCATCGCTGTACGCGCTGATGTCGTTGGCTCCATCCTGCATGAGTGTGCCGACAAGGGAGCAAAAGCAGCAATTGTCATCTCCGCGGGATTCAAGGAAGTTGGCGAGGCTGGCAGGAAAATGGAGGAGGAAATTGCATACATTGCACAGGAACGCGGTATCGTGCTTCTTGGTCCAAACTGCCTGGGAGTTATTGATGCACACGCAGACTGGAACGCTAGTTTTGCAGTAGCCAAGCCGCGTCCGGGACACATCGCGTTTGTGTCGCAGTCGGGAGCACTCGGTACCGCGCTTCTCGACTGGGCAAACAGGGAGGGTGTGGGGTTTTCGAAGTTCGTGAGTTTGGGAAATGAAGCTTCGCTCTCTGAGCTGGAGTTCCTGGAGTACCTTGCGGACGATGATGACACGAAAGCTATTCTACTGTACTTGGAGCAAGTGAGCGATGGTGGACGGTTCCTCGAAGCTGCGCGACGTGTCACCGGGAAAAAACCGTTAGTCGTGCTGCGTGCAGGCCGTAGTGCCCGTGGTGCGGTAGCTGTTGCAAGCCACACCGGAAGCCTTGCCCCAGGCGACGCTATTTTCGGCGCTGCCCTCAGGCAGGTAGGAGCGGTGTCAGTTGATTCTCTGCGTACGCTCTTTTCGCTCGCGAAGTTGTTTGAGATGGGGCACTCAACGCCGCTCCGTAACATTGTCATACTTACCAATGGAGGAGGGCCGTCCGTAAACACCGCTGACCTCATCGAGGATACCGATACGCTCTCACTCGTTTCATTTCGCGACCCTACACTGCATTCGCTGCGTTCGGTACTGCCATCAATGGCAGCAGTGAACAATCCGATCGACGTGATAGGTGACGCGGGTCCGGAGCGCTATGATAAAGCACTGCGAACACTCACTGAGCTCAAAGAAGTCGACGCTATCATTACACTCGTAACACCACAAATGATGACGGATCCTGCAGGTATCGCTCACGTACTCACAAAGCATAAAGATAATAAACCTTTGATGCCGGTATTCATGGGTGGCGATACAGTGGAACCGGGAATTGTCGTACTCAAAGAGTCCGGAATGGTGAACTTCGAATCACCCACCGATGTTGTCGAAGCGCTTGATGCCCTCGCCCGTACAACAGCCTCTATAGAGGTGGCTCAGAAACATCCTCCTACAGAGCGTCCGGGGCGTGCGTTGGAAATGTACCCCTTTGAAGAGACACGCAGTATACTCCAGTCGTATGATCTGCACCTCGAGGGTGCTTACATTACGAACAAGTCAGATGTTGCCGTCGCACTTAAAAAGCTCGGTCCAGGTCCGTATGCGATGAAAGCTGTCGCGCAGGAACTGGTACATAAGAGTGACCTGAATGCTGTTCGTTTGAACATAGACACGCACGACGAGGTTGTGAAAACGTGGGATGAAATAGTGTCTGAGGTAAAGAAGAAGACGGGTGTCAAAACAGTAGACGGCATGCTGATTCAAAAGATGGTAGCGGGTGTGGAGTGCATCATTGGTATGAAGCGCGATCCCGTGTTCGGTCCCGTCATTGTGTTTGGTTTGGGTGGCATTTACGTAGAAATACTCAAAGACTCCAGCTTGCGTATAGCACCCGTTTCGAAGGCGGAGGCACTGCGACAAATACGGGAGATACAGGGTATCTCCCTGTTGACCGGTGCGCGGGGCAGCGAGCCTGTGCACCTTGAGGCGATCGCACAAGCCATAGAGGCACTCTCGCATCTTGCCATCGACTATCCTGATATACAGGAGGTGGACTTTAATCCAGTGTTCGCTACACCTCAAGGTGTGCATCTCGTTGACGTACGTTTCATGCGATATACATAAAAAACCCCACAGCATGATACCTGTGGGGTTCGGTGTACAACACTATGTAGACCGATGTAGTGCTTCGTGTAAGTATGCGGTCGGCGCCTTCAGTGCTGCATCAAAATGTTGTCGTTCCGCGGCGTCCGGGTTGCGCCATGCGAGACAGCTCGATCCACGGACGGATGATGCTGACACATCGCGCGGTACTTCGTAGAGAATGCTTTGCATGCCGTACAAAGGTGTCAGCATACGTATCTCATGCGCTACATCGTGCGCGTGCGGTCCACGAATGAGCTTGTCATTTGATGTGAGGGCACAAAACTCTTCGCCTTCGGGAAGTATGCAGATGAATACCCTTGTGACAATCTGTCTCACGGTAACCTCCTCACGAAAATACGCAGTTATCATTCCATGTAACACAATACTGCGTGCTGGGATTGTTGCAAGCTTTAGAGGATGCTCTTTATATCAACACTGCCGTCCCTGAGTCCCTTGAGTTTGTCGCTAACATCCACCTTTGCTTTGATGAGCTTCGTGATGGTGCTCATGAGGTCTGGGCGGTTCACGGTCGTACCACCTATGATGCGCCCGTGGCGCACAAGAATACGACAGTGGTCTTGTACTTCATCTTCTACGGGGATATGCACTATTGTCCTATCCGGCAGTGTACGCACGTCGCCGGTCCATCCTATTTGGTATCCGAAACCATGTGAAGTATGGAACGATACCTGCTCGAAGGTGGTTCGCTCGTCTGTGCTCATATTGTTTCCCGCCACCTCGCCCTGCAAGCGAGCGCTCATCCAGTTGCCCATGATGACGGTTTCTCCGAGCATTATGTCCCAACACTCGGTCGTGTCGCCAGCGGTCCAGATGTTCGGTACGTTGGTCTCAAGGTGCTGGTTCGAGTAAATGCCCTTGTGGGTAGCTATCCCTGCCTGTTTCAGCCACTCAACGGGTATTTCCACACCAATGAATGGAAGTATGACGTCGCAGGGCAGCTCACGTCCATTTTTCAAGCGCACACCCTCCACCGAGTCACCGCCGAGTACCTCGACGACCTCCGTCTCACGAATAATCTCGATACCCTTGTCTTCCAAGGTCTTTTCAATAGGTGCAACACCAAGGTCCGAGAGCTGTGGCTCGAAGAAGTACTTTTCTCGCATTACCTCAGTGATATGGTGTCCCTGCTCGTGGAGTATCTCCATGATCTCAAATGAGACACAGGCACTGCCTACCATGACCACCTTCTTTGGCTCGCCTCGCGCTATTTCATTGATACCTTTCGCATCATCGACCGTACGTAGGTAGTGTATTCCCTTCTTGTCAGCACCGGGTATGTTCCACATGCGGTTGTGTGCGCCTGTCGCAAGCAGCAGCTTGTCATAGGCAAGTGCGTCGTCGTCAGACAGAGTAATATGCTTTTGGTCGGTATCGAGTGCTGTTGCAGTAAGACCCTTGAAGAGGTGGATGTCGTTCTCCTCGTACCACTCATCGCTCTTGAGCCACACATTCTCGAACGGTTGCTCACCCAAGACCCACCCCGGCTTTGAGAGGAGTACGCGTGAGTAACAGACATGCGGCTCATCAGAGACGATAGCAATCTTACCTTCGCTATCATGCTTTCGAATGGTCTCTGCCGCTGTGGTACCGGCAATACCTCCACCAATGATTACGTATGTGTAGTGCTGCATGGTACTCATTGTAACCTATATCTTAGTATTCTCGCTTGATAGAACG
>CAMYLP010000009.1 GCA_947259245.1 uncultured Patescibacteria group bacterium | reverse complement strand
ACGCGTGGTGCTATAAACAAGGCGATACACACTTCGGTAGATCCGAGCCTCATCGTCACTGCCGCAGCCGGTAGCATAGACAAAGACGGCAAACCGCTTGCGTGAACAGGCTAGACATGGCTTTCGTTTTCGCTATGCTTCATTCATACGTATGACGCCTATGGACCCGAATACCGTTCGACAACGATATCTTAAATATTTTGAAGAGCGAGGACATTCGGTCATCCCAAGCGCGTCGCTCATGCCCGAGAACGACCCCACGACACTGTTTACCGGCTCTGGTATGCAGCCCTTGCTGCCGTACCTCCTCGGGGAGCCGCACCCGAAAGGTACGCGCCTCGTCGACAGCCAGAAGTGTTTCCGTTCAGGTGACATCGAAGAGGTGGGGGACAACAGGCATACCACATTCTTTGAGATGCTCGGGAACTGGTCGTTGGGCGATTATGGCAAAGAGGAGCAGCTGTCGTGGTTCTTCACTTTCCTTGTTGATGAGATCGGTCTTGAACCAGAGCGTCTGTACGTGACCGCATTTACTGGCGACAAGGAGCTGGGGATACCCCGCGATGATACCTCTGCAGATGTCTGGGAGAAGCTATTCGCGGAAAAGGGCATCCCTGCAGAGCGCGTCGTAATAGGTACCGAGGAGGAGGGTGCCAAGCGCGGTATCAAGGATAAGGAAGGGGAGCGCATCTTCTTCTACGATGCTGCAAAGAATTGGTGGAGTAGGAGCGGTGTCCCTGCAAAGATGCCTGCTGGAGAGCCGGGTGGTCCGGACTCGGAGGTCTTCTACCGTTTTGATATCGAACACGACACTGCATACGGTGAGCACTGTCATCCGAACTGCGACTGCGGCCGTTTCTTGGAAATAGGGAACAGTGTTTTTATGCAGTACAAGAAGGAGGCAGACGGCACTTTCAGCAAGCTACCAAAACAGAACGTAGACTTCGGCGGCGGGCTTGAGCGCATTGTGATGGCACGTACCGACACACCGGATATCATTCGTGTGAACCACACACCTATCATTTCGTACATCGAAGAGCATTCTGGGAAGACGTACGGTAAACACGAGGAGGACACGAAAGCATTCCGTATCATCGCAGACCACATGAAGGCCGCCGTGTTCCTCATTGGTGATGGTGTGCTACCGAGCAACACCGACCAGGGCTACTTCGTACGCCGTCTCATACGTCGGGCAGTACGATATGCTGACGCACTCGGCGTGAGCGAGTCTGGCTTTGCTGCAGTCGTACGACCTATAGTTTCGATGTATGAAGGTGCGTACCCACTCTTGAAGGAAAAGGTAGAGCTGATAGAAAAGGCGATTGAGGATGAAGAGAGGAAGTTTCGTACGACACTTGCGCGTGGCATGCGCGAGTTCGGAAAGCTGAAGGGTGACACGGTATCAGGGAAGGATGCGTTTCAACTGTTCTCGACCTATGGTTTTCCGCTCGAAATGACCGTGGAGCTTGCACACGAACGTAACATGATGGTGGACGAAGCAGCCTTTCATCAGGAGATGGAAGAGCACCAAGAGCTCTCACGCAAAGGCAGCGAACAGAAGTTTAAAGGGGGCTTGGCCGACGCAAGCGAGGTGACCACAGCACTGCACACCTGCACGCACCTCATGCTCGCTGGTCTGCGTAAATACCTAGGCGACCACGTACATCAGGCTGGCAGTAATATCACGCAGGATAGAACGCGCTTTGATTTTACCCACCATGAGAAAGTGTCACGCGAAACGCTCGACAAGGTCGAAGAGTACGTGAATGAAGCGATACAGAAGGGAAGCACAGTCACGACCACCATCATGTCGAAGGATGATGCCAAGCAATCTGGCGTTGAGGGGAGCTTTTGGGAGAAGTACCCTGACAGAGTTACTGTGTATGAAGTGAAAACGCCGGATGGCACGGTATACTCACGCGAGCTATGTGGGGGCCCCCACGTGGAGAGTACAGACCGCATCAAAGGTACATTTCGCATCACGAAGGAAGAAGCATCATCGGCTGGTGTACGGCGAGTCAAAGCAGTCTTGCATGAAGCGTAGCGGGAACACCGCGCCACTATCTCACGTGTGTACAATGACTCTGTGAAGTGCACCCGGACAAAGCTATACTGTGTGCATGTTAAGCAAGCGCGATGCGTCAGCTAGTAAACCGTACTCAGTGGTATTTGATATAGGTGCAACGAGCGTTGGTGTTGGTCTTTCGCAGTGTCATGCGCAGGGGAATACGCTTTTATGGTACGCACGTCTGGAGTACTCGTACCAGGCATATGACGATTATCATCGTTACGTGCGGTCTATGTACTCTACACTTTTAGAGCTCGGCATGAAATTGACCAGCGAGGGTTTGCCCTTTGCACGTGCACACAATGCCTCGTTTAAGGCCTCCGATCTAAGCGTACACTGCGTTATTTCACCACCGTGGTTCTTTGCCGGCGTTGCTGAAAGTACTCGAAGTGTGGAACGTGCATTCATGGCCGACGAAACCGTGCTAGCAGAACTTCACACCGAGGGACTGACAGACATTGTCGAGAGACCAGCGTGTCGTTCGTGGCAGGAGGTGGTTGGAGAGTTTAAACAAATAGATGTGTTAGACCAAGCTACGTATCTACAGGGGTATCCAATCAAAAACTGGAGGCAGAAAATGGTCAATGAGATGTCCGTCATTACGTATCACGCGATAGTTGGGATAGAAACCCTTGATCAAATACACGAAATACTCGACAGGGTACTCCCGCATTCTACTGCCCACGTACATACCAGTACGCGACTGCTTGCAAAACTCTTCCATCAAACACTCTGGCAGGGCGAGACTGCACAGGCGATACTTATTGAGGTGCTCGGGCAGATCACAAGCATTTCGACCGTGCGACGCGGTTCACTTGTTCATGTGCGTACCATCCCCACGGGAACGAACAGCATATTGCGTGCTGCAGCACCCAACGCTATCAGCATGCGGGAAGCACAGAGTACGTTCGAAGTATTCAGAAAAACCAAGAGTGGTGGCGAGACGGACGAACTGGAGCTGCCTGCAGTCGTTCGCGAGGCGCTCGAAGCGTGGTACGTTGCAGTACGTGATGAGATTGTTGACCAAAGCGATGGGGTTACACCTCCAGAGCTCACCATGGTGCTCGTCGGTAACAACTGGAATGAGTTTCTTTTACCTCTACTACAGCGCCCATTCCTCGTTCCAGGTATCCGTGAGGAGCGGCCTCTGGTCGTACGACCGTGTAAAGACTTTGTATTGCCGGTACACGAGGGCACTGATGTTCCGAAAGATGCCATACAGGATAGCCGTATTCAGGTATTCACACATGCGCTCCGACCTCGCCTCGGTGCCTAACACCACATGGTATACTGAATATGTAGAGTATGAGAAAACCGCCCTTACAGGATGTAATAGTAAAACCTTCCCGGAGAAGCACTCCCGACGAGGGAGTACGCCGCCGCCGCGCACCGGCTCAACATGAAGAAAACGCGGTACCCATACGAAGGGATGCCAGCGCTGCCCACCCAGAACACGATTACGACGAAGATCAGTCTCGGCGTGTGCGGCATCGTATAAGCCGTCCTTTAGACGAGCCGCCGGTGTTGGGCAGAGATGATATGTTTGATGAAGGTGATCCGCATCGCAAGAAATGGCTGATAGTAGCACTTGGTATTGGTGCTATCGTCATACTCTCTTCCGTTGCACTTTCACTGCTCTTTGCTGGAGCGACCGTAACCGTATATCCGCTACAGGATAAGATGGTCGCATCCGCTCAGTTCACCGCCGAGCAAGAAGGTGCCGGAGGCGCACTACCGTTTGAGCGCATTGTTGTAGAACGTACCGCCAGCCAGAGCGTAGTTGCGCTCGGTGAAGATGAGGTAGAGGAACGCGCCTTTGGAAACATAACCATCTTCAACGAGTATTCTGACGCGCCACAACGGCTCATCAAGCGTACACGCTTCGAGTCGAGCGAGGGACGTATCTATCGCATCGCTGACCCGGTTGAGGTACCCGGCATGAATAGTGATGGTACTCCCGGTACGATTGAGGTCACGGTCTACGCAGAGGAGCCTGGGGAGGATTACAACATGGGTCCAGACACTTTCTCGATTCCGGGGTTCGTTGGACTACCACCTGAGGGCAAGATATACGCAAAAAGCACAGAAGCGCTTGCGGGCGGCTTTGTTGGCGTGAAACGTACCGTCGGTGAAGCAGAACGTCAACAAGCCCTTACAGATCTTGAATCACAGTTGCGCGACGAACTACGTGATGCGGCGTTCAGTGATGCTGAACAGCCGGACGGATACCATCTGTTCAAGGAAGCGATTTTCTACGAGTTTAACTCACTACCTGACGAACTTGTAGAGCAGGATAAAGTAACAGTGTCGCTGACCGGTAAACTTCATGGCTTGTTGTTCAAAGAGGATGTTTTCGCACAGCGCCTTGCGGAGCAGACGTTGGGCAACTATGAGGGAGCCGAGCTCTACATCGACAATCCTGATGACCTCATCGTACAGGTCACAGCAGTTGACGATGAGGACAACCAAACCGCAAATGTGCCATGGCAGGCGACTACGTACGATGTTTCCGTTGAAGGAACAACCCACTTTATCTGGGAGTTCGACCCAACAAGTTTTGCTGAGGATTTGGCGGGTAAGGATAAGGTGATTCTTCAAATGCCGGTCCAAGGTGGTCTTCTTGAAGCATATCCCGGTATTGACCGAGCCGCTGCGACCATACGGCCGTTCTGGAAGAAGACATTCCCAGAATCAGCAGAAGACATAGTGGTGATCACAGAACTTGACGCATAGGCACTATTTTGATACTCTTTGCTGACGCTCGATGCAGAATCAACCTGAGAAGCAAACAGTAGCGGGAACAGTCGAGGAGGCGCTCCCAAACGCCTTGTTTCGTGTTTTGCTTGCTGACGGTACGTTGGTACTCGCGTATGTGGCCGGTAAGATGCGCAAGCATCGGATCAAGGTGCTCATAGGCGACACCGTACAGTTGGAGTTGGATCCGTATGGCGGGAAAGCACGTATCGTTCGACGCAATTAAGCAAGTTTCGTAGTTTGCGGGGGTACGTTCTGTCCGTCTTCGGGCAGCTTTTTTAGGAAAGAAGAACATGAAAGTACGATCATCTATAAAGAAACGTAGTCCGGATGACAAAATAGTGCGTCGACGCGGTCGTTTGTATGTCATAAATAAGAAAAGGCCGCGCAACAAACAGCGTCAGGGTTAAGAAGACAAACATAGTTATGCGTATAGCTGGTATTACCATTCCCGATAATAAGCGTTTGGAAATAGGACTCACCGAAGTATACGGTGTTGGTCGGCCGATGGCGCATGACATTCTGAACGATGCGAAGATTGATCTAGGTAAGAAGGCAAAAGATCTATCAACGGACGAAGAGAAAGCCATACGCTCAGCAATTGAGAACAGAGGTCTACTCATCGAAGGAGAACTCCGCAGAGAGGTAGGATCGCACATAAAGCGTTTAAAGGATGTAGCAAGTTATCGTGGAAGCCGTCACTTGAAGCGACTCCCATGTCGTGGTCAGCACACAAAGACAAACGCACGTACGCTCAAGGGTGTCCGCAAAACAATGGGTAGTGGACGTCGTAAGGTTGAAAAGAAGTAGCTTCGCACACGTAATATTCAGGTACTCCTATGGGTAAGAAACGAATTGTAAAGAAATCAGGGTCATCGGTAAACGAAGGTCTACGTGCGCGTGCACTTTCTCGAAGTGCGCGAAAGAAAGTTGACCGTGGTACGCTCAACGTACAGGCAACGTACAACAACACACTGGTCACACTTACTGATAAGCGCGGCAATACGCTCGTGGCAAGTAGCGCAGGAAGCTTGGGATTTAAAGGTGCCAAGAAGAGTACACCCTTTGCAGCCGCCAAGGTAGGCGAGCTGATGGCAGACAAGGCCATTCAAATGGGAATGAGTGAGGTCGACGTGGTTATACGTGGTGTGGGCGCCGGTCGCGAGGCAGCAATGCGCAGTTTCGCCGGAAAAGGCATCTCGCTGTCGGGGATACGTGACGAGACACCAATGCCATTTAACGGTCCACGACAACGGAAACCTCGGCGTGTCTAATGCATACGAATAGTCATATGAAAATTCAACCAACATATAAAGTATGTCGACGTCTCGGGGCAGGTGTCTACGATAAGTGCCAGACACAAAAGTACATGCTCAGTGAAGCGCGGCATACAAAGAACGTCCGCGGACGACGTCGCAACGTTTCCGATTACGGCAAGCAGCTACTTGAAAAACAACGCGTCCGATTTGCGTATGGAATCTCCGAGCGCCAGCTACGGCGCTATGTTGAAGAGTCGAATCGTGTCTCCGCACTTGGCATGGACCCGATCGTTCGTCTCATCGAGCAGCTTGAAATGCGCTTGGATAATGTCGTGTACCGACTTGGTCTTGCCTCAACACGACGTGCTGCACGCCAGTTCGTGTCGCACGGTCACGTTCTGCTCAATGGTACGCGCACGACCGTTCCAAGTGTCCAAGTACGTGAAGGCGATAGTATTGCCGTACGTGACCGTACAAAAGCCCTTCCCATAGCAGAACGACTGAAACAGTCTATTGAGGAAGCATCTACGCCAGCATGGCTTACGCTTAACGTAAAGAAGATGGAAGGGAAGGTAAACGCCCGTCCGACCGCCGACATGACAGAAATGCCCGGAAGTCCAGGTGCTATACTTGAGTACTACAGTCGTTAATAGCTATCGTCATTATTTCTTACCAGCTTCACTACTAGTAAACGTATGGACAACAACGTTGCACTACCATCCAAGCCCCGTGTCGTAAAAGAGGAGGACACCTCTGCACTATTCGAGATCGACGGTCTGTTTCCGGGTTACGGTCACACACTCGGCAACTCTTTGCGTCGAATCATTCTCTCATCACTTACCGGTTCTGCGGTTACCTCTGTTAAGATAGAGGGTGTTCCACATGAATTCTCAACTATCGACGGAGTGCAAGAGGATGTCATCACTATACTTCTCAACCTTAAGCGTGTACGTTTCTCAATGTCGGGCAACGAACCGCAGACGCTGGCGCTGAACGTGAAAGGTGCCAAGGAGGTTACAGCAGCTGATATTGTGACGTCCGGACAAGTCGAAGTACTTAATCCGGATCAGCATTTGGCAACACTCACCGCAAAAAATAGTACCATATCTGCAGAAATTACAGTGGAGAAGGGATTGGGCTACGTCCCCCGAGAAGCACGGACGGAAGAAAAGGCAGAAATCGGTGCCATACATCTTGACGCCACATTCACTCCCATACGTCGCGTGAACTACGAGGTAGAGAACATGCGTGTAGGTGATCGCACTGATTTCAATCGTCTTAGTATATTCATCGAAACAGACGGTGCCATCACACCTCGTGAGGCGTTGGAGCGTTCGGTGGAGATTATGATCCATCAACTCAAGGCCATCGTCGGGTTCAAGGACTCGCACGAAGACGAACATGACGCCGAAGCAGCTGTTAGCGAGGCACCTGAGCCGTCTGCACCTCGCGTCGAAAAGCAAAAGGAACAGATCGATGTCGATGTGCTGAAAACGCGTATTGAGTCGCTTAAGCTATCGACACGTACGATCAGTGCATTGACGAACGCTAACATACGTACGGTAGGAGGTCTTGCCCGTAAAAAGGAGGAGGATATTCTCGCCATCGAGGGTCTTGGATTGAAAGGTCTGCAAGAGATCAAGCGTGCGTTATCGGACTTCGGTATAACACTCCGCTAACACTTGCGATTCAAGATAGGAACGGTATACTCAATCACCATGTTACATCACAGCAAAGTAAAGAAATTGGGACGGGAACGTAAAGTACGTAGAGCGTTGATGCGATCTCTGGCACACAACTTGATCCTCGAGGGAAAGATGATAACAACAGAGGCAAAGGCAAAGAGTCTTCGACCCTTTATTGAACGTCTCGTGACCGTTGCTCGAGAAGATACCGTTGCAAACCGTCGTCTTGTTAGTGCCCGCCTTGGCAACGACGCACGGGCAACCAGCAAGCTATTTGTTGAAATCGGGCCAAAGTACAAAGATCGACCGGGAGGGTATGTGCGTATCGTACGCGTTGGTACACGGGCAGGTGACGGTGCGACAAAAGCATTCATCGGATTTGTATAGAATGGACCTATGAAAGCACAAGCACCAATACAAGAACATACAATAGACGCGCAGGGAAAGCGCCTTGGCCGCGTGGCTACAGAAGTTGCTCATCTGTTGATGGGCAAGAATAGGACTGATGCTGTTCGTCATCAAGCTGCACCGGTCCAAGTAACCGTAGAAAATGCGAGCAAATTGTTTATCGATGAACGAAAACGTGCACAGAAAACGTATCAGCGATACTCTGGATATCCTGGAGGTCTACGACGAGAACCTATGTCTCAGGTCATCGCGAAGAAGGGGTACCGTGAAATTTTACGCAAGGCAGTGTACGGCATGTTGCCGAACAACCGACTGCGCGCTGTTCGCATGAAGAACTTAACGATACTTGAATAAATTATGGCTGATCGATACATTGAGGCAATTGGGCGCCGTAAAACCTCAACGGCGAGAGTCCGTATCACGCCGGCAGGGAAGCATGCGGTTACGGTAAATGATAAGAGTGTTGACGAGTACTTTCCAACCGACGTACTCCGTAGGCATATTGCAGAACCTTTTGATGTTGAAGGATTAGACCAGAAGTTCAATGTCTCAGTTCATGTTAAGGGTGGTGGCATCTCATCACAATCGGAGGCGGTACGACACGGTATTGCACGTGCACTCACCAAGTATGAGGAAAACCTTCGAGTCCCGCTGAAAGGGGCTGGATATCTACGTCGTGATCCGCGTATGAAGGAACGAAGAAAATTTGGTCTGAAGAAGGCACGCCGTGCGCCACAGTGGAGCAAACGGTAGCAGAAAAACCACCCCTACGGGTGGTTTTTGTCGCATCAGGTTAGTCGAACAAATCACCCAGATACCCGTCGATCTCACGCTGCTCCAACTCGTACAGATACTTATCGTTACGGCGCAGGTCACGGGCAAGTTCTTCACCAACAAAACGCCAGTGCCACGGTTCGTAAACATAATAGTCGTTGTCTTCAGGGTAAGAGAGTACAAAACCATATTTATGCGCATTCTTCATCAGCCATTTGAACTCTTCTGTTGAGCCGAAGGTATCAAGATTGTCTCCACCGTCGGGCTCTGTAAAGTCGACGGACGTGCCGAGTTGGTGCTCACTATAGCCCTGGTCGGCGCTGAAGGTGTTGGCGCCGGTACCGTACCGCACGAGGTACTCGTCCTTTAGGGAGCTCTGCTCATCGAACGAACGGAAACCGGAGAGCACCATAAGCTCAACGCGGTCATCTTCTGCCTCCTCAAGCAGTTCTTCGAGGTACGGCCACACATCAGCATGTATACTAAGCGTCTTGTCGCTGGGATAGGTATACTTTTCATCTATCTCTTCAAGATCCACAGGCATATAGTGCTCGTTCAAGAAAAAAACACGGGAATACTTCTGCAGTAGTTCCGGATCTGTCGTCGATAGCTTTTCCAGCGTCCGTACTGTGCTAGATAGATCATCAACATCTTCGTCAAATTCTTCCAAATAGTCTGATATATCCCTAACGATCTTCTCTTCTGTATATAGACGGTCTGACAGCTGCACCGTAAGCTGCTGCTGTGCATCCATGCGTATATCTACTGTACGAGAAAGGTCTTCAAGCGTTTGTGACGTTTGTGACAGCTGTGTGTCCAGCGCATCAAGACGACGTTCAGTGAGAATCGCACGCACGAGCGAACCAACACCAAGCACTATAAGAAGCGCTAGTGCAATGGTGATCATGCGGGGGTGTATCGAAGGCATATCGCAGGTTGACCCTTATTCTACCACATGTTGCCAAGCTACAAGATAGCACAAAACCGGGTCTAGCCCGGTTTGTAGTCCGCCTGTGGCGGGTACTTGTATTTTTCTTTTTGAAGTAGCCCTGCCGAGGCGTTTCGGTCACGCAAACAATGCGTGGATGTTGCTAAGGTACTCTCCTGGTTCCAGTTCTTCGAACTGTGCCTGCAAGTCGAGTATTCGGTCCATGTCGACGTATGCTAGCGGGATAGTGATATCACCGTACAGCATGTGGTTCCATGCACCGATATCGAGCGTACCATCCTCGTGCAGATGCTCGAGAACAGGCGCAAGGATGTCGGCGTTTGCGGGATGTGATACCAGCATGTTGAGAAACAACAGTCTCGACTCGTGGGTATTGTCAGCATAGCCCTTGGCACCGTATGCACCGTCTGGAACCGTGCTCGGATGGAAGTGCTTATCATGCAGCGTGAATGCCGCAAATCCATAGTCAAGCTCCTCCTTTGGTATGGTGAGGTAGACCATACCGTCCGTACCGTCCCACTTAATGCTCATACGCTCCGAGAGGACGATGGTGTCTGGAAGGGAGGTGGGAAGTGATACATTTGGTGCCACCTGGACCTCTTCACGAGCATGTGCATCTGCACCACTACCGTCAAGATTTCCACGACCTACCAAACCCTCTGGTTTCCGCCGATCACCTATCGAAGAAACTTCCTGATCGACTCTTAGCCTGAGTTGCTGGTGTTGCAGTTCGATCATTTGCTTCACAAGGCCATACATGCGCTCCTGCTCCTTAGTGGTGCGCTCCATAAGTGCTGTCAGCGCCTCAAGCTTAACGTGGGAACACTCGGTTGCGACTGACGTCGCTTTCTCTGCTGCTGCCCCGAATGGCAACAGCAGTGCGATCGCCGCAACCACGTTCAGCGCTATAGATGCGCCAACGACAAACATGTACACTGCGACCATTTTGAGGGAACACCGCTCTCCTGTATCAGACATG
The DNA here is from genome assembly GCA_947259245.1 of uncultured Patescibacteria group bacterium. Classification (GTDB taxonomy): domain Bacteria; phylum Patescibacteriota; class Minisyncoccia; order Phycocordibacterales; family UBA12088; genus UBA12088. The sequence continues at coordinate 24,304 of CAMYLP010000009.1, read as the reverse complement.
ACTGCCTCCGGATAACAAAACACCTGCGATGGGCAGGCTCCACGCGCAATAATAACCTAAAATAGCTTTACTGTCAATGGTTACACAACAGCGTTCGGCAGCATTATGCCTATAGTTCAAGCCAAGAAAATGCTATACTGGTGGGACAGATACAATGGTTGTTGACCTCATAAAAGTACTCAGCCCCACCGCCATAGCGTTCTTCATTGGCATAGCGATAACTCCTATCGTAACGCATTACCTGTACAAGCATAAATGCTGGAAAAAGAAAGCAGGGAAAGTTGGTTATGCGGGTGGGGGCACACCGCTGTTTGATGCACTCCACAAGGAGAGAGAAGTGAATACGCCACGCATGGGCGGAATAGTGGTCTGGGCGAGTGTGTTCCTGACTATGTTCGGTATTTGGTTTCTCGAACGTACTATCGGAGGCGATCTGTTGAACAAGCTCGACTTCTTATCACGAAGTCAAACATGGTTGCCGGTATTTGCACTCTTCGTTGGAGCGGTTGTGGGTTTCCTAGACGATCTCTTGGAAGTACGTGGCACAGGCACACACTTCGCAGGAGGTCTTTCACTCAGTAAACGCCTCAGTGTGGTTGGCGCCGTGTGTTTGTTTGCCGCTTGGTGGTTCTACGACAAGCTTGAAGTATCGCAAATATCCGTGCCGTTCAATGGTGCCATAGATCTTGGTGCGTGGTTCATGCTGTTTTTTGTCGCTGTAGGTATTGCTGTGTATGCAGGTGGTGTCATAGATGGTGTCGACGGCCTCGCCGGCGGTGTATTTGCGATTATGTTTGCAAGCTACGGTGTCATTGCTATCGCTCAGAACCAAATCGATCTTGCGGCGTTCTGTGGCACCGTTGTGGGGGGGTTGCTTGCGTTTCTATGGTTCAACATACCTCCTGCACGATTTTACATGACCGAAACGGGTGTTATGGGTTTGACGCTCGCGTTAACCATTACCGCATTCATGACAGACACACTCGGTGAGGGGAAAGGGGTTGCGGTCCTCCCGCTCATTGCGTTCCCGTTGGTAGTAACCGTCGCCTCAGACGTTATTCAAGTTGTGAGTAAGCGGCTGTTCAGTAAGAAGGTCTTTCGTATAGCACCGATACACCACCACTTTGAATCGATTGGGTGGCCTTCCTATAAAGTGACGATGCGGTATTGGGTTTTGTCCATGATCGTGGCATTCATTGGCGTGATAGTCGCACTTGCTGGTTCGGTGCAGTAGTACTCTATGCCACGTCCTCATAAGCATGTTGATCGGCCATTGTTACTTGCGACGCTCGCACTGGTGATTATTGGGTTTTTCATCTTCAGCTCTGCATCTCTTGGGCTTCTTGCGCGTGATGGGGCACAATTTTCAAGTGTAGCGCTCTCTCAATTTTTGTTCGGCATTTGTGGCGGACTCATCGCACTGACCATTCTCACCCGTATACCGTACCGTCGGTACCGTCACATGAGTCCGTACTTTTTTGTTGCGGCGCTGCTTGTGACCGCGCTTGTTTTCATCCCAGGTCTGGGATATGAGGCGAATGGTGCACGTCGTTGGTTGTCGATATTTTCATTCTCCATACAACCTGCTGAAATACTGAAATTAGCCTTCGTCTTGTGTCTCGGGTGGTACTATAGTTTGTACTATAAAAAAATGAACGACGTTCGGTATGCGCTTGCGGGTCTGTTCATTACACTCGGACTCTCAGCGGTGATACTACTGTTACAGCCCGACACAGGCACGTTTGCCATCATGGCGGCGACCGGAGTGGCTATGAGTTTGACAGCTGGCATGCGCATCAGGCACATGGCACTTCTGGGTTTCTTCATGTTCATAGGCTTGGTCATGCTTGCCTCAGCGCGACCGTACTTGCTGGACCGTGTTACGACATTTTTCAATCCTGTGGCCGATCCCCAGGGTAGTGGGTATCAAATAAAGCAATCACTGATCGCTATCGGTTCGGGACAGGTGGTGGGGCGTGGCTACGGACAGAGTGTCCAAAAATTCAACTACCTTCCTGAGCCCATAGGAGATTCAATATTTAGTGTCGCGGCAGAGGAGTTTGGCTTCGTAGGAAGTGTGTCGATAATCGCACTGTTTTTGTTCTTCGCTATACGAGGTCTTCAAATCGCGGCACGCGCCCCCGATAGGTTCGGTGGACTCGTGGTTGTGGGGGTTGTTATACTGGTGGTGACGCAGGCATTTATGAATATTGCGTCAATGCTAGGACTCATGCCTTTGACGGGTGAGCCGCTTACGTTCATTAGTCACGGGGGTACCTCGTTGTTGCTGGCACTCTCTGGTGTTGGCATCGTACTAAACATTAGTCGCTACGCTGTTATTAACAAACGAACCATATGAAGATAGTACTAACTGGTGCAGGCGGAGGACACTTTGTGCCGCTCATTGCGGTTGTCCAGGAAATAGACGCCCTGGTGAAAGAGCATGGTCTCGTGCGGCCTGAGCTGTACTATTTGAGCAACCATCCATACGATGAGGCGACCCTCAAACGGTACAATATCAAGTACAAGCACGTAGAGGCGGGTAAGATGCGTACGTATTTTTCACTAAAAAATGGTTCTGATTTTTTGAAAACTCTCATTGGAGTACCAACGGCCTTACGTACCCTGTATAAGCTGTACCCTGACATTATTTTTAGCAAGGGAGGATATGTGACCGTACCTGTCGTTATGGCTGCACGTATACTTCAGATACCAGTGTTCGTGCATGATTCGGATTCCGTCCCTGGTCGTGCGAATATCTGGGCTGGCAAGTTTGCAGAACGTGTTGGCATTAGTTATCCAGAGGCCGCCGATTTCTTTGTACAGAAAGCTCATATTGCGCACGTTGGAAACCCTGTCCGCGCTGAGCTACGAACACCCGCCGGTCGTGGCGGACACGAACAGTTCGGACTGCAGCCGGACTTACCAACCCTACTTTTCATCGGTGGCTCGCAGGGTGCTGAGGCGCTCAATACGGTGCTGCTGCAGGCACTTCCTGATCTTCTACAGCAATTCCAGGTGGTGCATGTGACAGGGAAGGAAAAGTACGATGCATTTTCGTCGATGATTGATATGGAGGTTAAGAACGACCCTAACATAGGACGTTACAAATCGGTACCATACCTCGAGGTTGAGGAGTTGAAGCAAGCGTACTCTGCTGCCGATCTCATCGTGTCTCGTGCAGGATCCGGTTCGATCTTTGAGATTGCCTGTGCAGAAAAGCCAGCAATACTTATTCCGATACCAGAAGACGTAAGCCGCGACCAACGTTCGAACGCGTACGCTTATGCGCGGGCAGGGGGTGCACTGGTCATTGAACAGGAGAATATGACACCGCATGTACTGTTGAGTGAGGCAGTCCGTATCTTGACCGACACAAAGGTGCAGGAGGATATGCGCGCAGGAGCTCGCGCCTTTGCGCGTCCACAGGCGGCGCACACCATTGCGGAGGAACTGCTCCGCATGGTTCTTGAGCATGAACAGTGATTATGAGCACGAAGGGTACACAAGTTGTGACACGTATCGCACCGAGTCCCACGGGCCTCTTCCATATTGGCACTGCCCGTTCAGCGCTATTCAACTGGCTGTATGCAAGGAAGCACAATGGGCGCTTCGTAGTACGTATAGAGGATACCGACAGTACGCGGAGCAAGAAAGAATATGAGAGAGACATTTTGGAGGGACTCATGTGGCTCGGTCTTGCACATGATGAGTTGGTCAGGCAGAGTGAACGGACAACTCACTACACTGATGCGCTAGACGCACTCATTGCCTCGGGCGCAGCGTATGTATCTAAAGAGACCGCAAAGAACGATACAAGTCGCACGGTTGAGGTTGTTCGTTTACGGAACGCAGGCAAGAGCATAACGTTTACCGATGAAGTGCGCGGCGACATTTCATTTGAAACACAGGAGTTAGGTGACTTTGTTATTGCCCGTAGCCGCACTGACCCACTCTATCACCTTGCAGTGGTTGTAGATGACGCACAGATGGGAATTACGCACGTGATACGGGGAGAGGATCATATAAGCAACACCCCCCGACAGATCCTGATACAGGAGGCACTCGGTCTCACTCGACCAGTGTACGCTCATTTGCCGTTGATACTGGCACCAGACCGGAGTAAGTTGTCGAAACGGAAGGGTGCTGTTTCGTTGAGTGAATATCGTGCTCAGGGCTACCTACCTGAAGCGCTAGTCAACTATCTCGCACTACTTGGATGGAATCCCGGGACGGAGGAAGAGATATTTACCATTTCCGAGCTCGTACAACGATTCTCACTGTCACAGGTACAAAAGGCCGGCGCGGTATTTGATATAGAAAAACTCAGTTGGTTACAACGTGAGCACCGGGACCGGCTAGATCAGCGTACGCAGTTCGAACTCTTCACGTCACAACTCGATGAAGATAGCACGATCCATCAAGTGTTCATGCGTTCACCCGCAGCGATACGGGATGTGGTGGAACGATACGCTACCAGTGGTGATTTTTTACAGGCGGTAGAGCAGGGGGAGTTCTCATTCTACGAGACACGACCAACTCCAACAGTCGAACAGCTCACGTGGAAGAAAGATCCAACCCCGGACAATATTAAGCAACGTCTACAACATATAGTCAACATACTTACGCCTCTTGAGTCCTTTACGCAAGGGGCGATAAAGAATGCACTCTGGTCGTACGCTGAAAAGGAAGGGAAGGGCAACGTACTGTGGCCCATGCGCGTCGCGCTTTCAGGCAAGGAACGTTCGCCGGACCCGTTTCTGCTTGCTGAAGCCCTTGGCAAAGAAGAGGCACTAGCGAGGATATCTGCCGCAATGGTACATTTGTAATATGCATTTACACACACGCACACAATATGGAATGCTGATGGCGTGTTTGGTAGCAACCGCGGTGCTTGGTGCTACCTACGTGGTGCCTACAGGTGATGTCGGTGCACAGGAAACGGTAGAAGACCTTAGAAAAAAGATCGACGTAAGCCAAAAAGCGTTGGAGGCTATTGAAGCTGAGATACGCCAGTATGAACACGAACTCACCCAGGTAGGCGCTGAAAAGAAGACCTTACAAGGCGCAATATACGAACTAGACCTCTCACGAAAGAAGTTGCAGTCAGAGATTCAAGCAACAGAAAGCCGGATAAATTCAACCGATCTTGAGATACAAGAGCTCGAACGTGAGATATACATTAAGGAACTTGAGATAGATCGGAACATGGATGCCATCGCGCAATCCTTCCGCACCATCGACCAGATAGAACGTCAGACATTCATTGAGATGTTGCTCGGTCACGAGTCATTGGCGGAGGTTTGGGATACGCTTGCTGCTCAGGCAACGGTGCAGCAGTCGCTGAGAGACGATGTGCAGATACTCGCTGCGCTCAAGAGCGAGTATGTACATGCTAAGGACCGTTCACTTGATAAGCGCGACGAGTTGGATTCCTTGAAACAAGATCTTTCGGGCGAGAAGAACGCTGTAGAAAATGTGCGAAGCCAAAAGGACTCTTTACTCGATGAGACAGAGAATGAGGAGGCCAAGTACCAACGTATACTCGCTGATAAACGAGCAGCCCGTGAGGCCTTTGAAAAGGCGATCGCTGATTTTGAATCGCAGATACAGTTCATTCTTGATCCAAGCACCATCCCTGCTGCTGGCTCTGGCGTACTGCGGTGGCCATTTGAGCCAAGCCTCATGGCAAGCTGTGGACAGCGTGCGAGTGCCTTTGGAAACGACTACTGTTTGACCCAGTACTTCGGTAACACCGCTTTTGCGCAGTCCGGAGCGTACAACGGCAAGGGGCACAACGGCATCGACTTTGGTGTACCGACAGGTACAAAGATACTTGCAGCGCTTGGCGGGACGGTAGCAGAGACGGGGGATACAGACAGGTATGCAGGATGTCTCTCCTATGGAAAGTGGGTACTCGTACGACACGGAAACGGTCTCGCAACACTCTATGCTCACCTCTCATCCATTAACGTGAGTGCCGGGCAAAGCGTAAGCACCGGTCAGGTGCTCGGCTACTCCGGTAACACCGGATACTCCACAGGGCCGCATCTCCACTTTACTGTGTACGCAAACAAAGGTGTAGATGTAGTTCCGTTGGGTGACGTAAAGGCCATTACAAGCTGCGGACCGGCACGGGTACCTGTGGCAGGTTTTGAGGCATACCTTAATCCTCTTGATTACCTCTAGCCGGAGTACTTACTCATAACTAACATACATAGACATGTCCGAGGAACAAAAGAAGCAGATAAAGATAAACGTACCAGCTGACGCAAAGCCCATGTACGTGAACAGTGTGAAGATAAATGTGACCGATGAGGAGGTTATCTTACAATGCGCACTTGTGCGCCCAGAGGAAGGGAGAGGAACATTAGTCAGCGAGCTGGTGTTCGCACCGAAGCATGCGATGCGCTTCCAGAAGGCACTCGACGACACACTGAAGAAGCACTTCACTCGGCACCTACCTGAGTAGGATTACGATTGAAAAACCATGCGCGCATATTGTGCGACATTAAAGCAGGGGAGTTTGTAGGGAAGAGGAGGGAGGTACGAATACACACAAAGATACACACGCATAAGTGACCGCTCCAAGGCCGCTTTGCCGGTCTTAGTCACTTATGCGTGTGTATCTTTGTGTACAGAACTTGTTTGATGCAGAGGATCATGGATTAGACGAGACTGAACAAAAACATGCATGTGTGGATAACTTTACACAGCACTCGTCCACAGAAGACCTTTTGCCGTACATATCTATGTCGTAAAAGATATATTGTGCGACGTATGGGTGTCAAAGAATGGCCCGCCATAAGTCTCTCTGGCGGGCCTCCCCTATTGCTTGCAGGGTTGGATTATGGTCAGTGCGGCGTAGTGTTTGTGATCTACTTGATGATCCATGATGCGAAAACTATCTACGTCGCCTTTCAGTCCACCTCGCAGGACATGTTGGGTTAACTTCCCTGCGCATGCCCAGTACTGCATATCGTGGGTCGAAGGATGATACACATGCAGGATGTCTCCTACGGACGTACCCTCAGCATCGTCCAGGATGTTGAACTGCAAAGGTCTGTTGCGTAGGAAACGATATGCGAGTTCGCAGTGGTTGAATGAACATTGTGCAAAACGTCGAATGGTCTTGAACATTGGCGGTTCTCCGTGGCGGTACCTGGACCAAGGATACTCGTGTGCGTGACGGTGTCAATCGACACAATGACCTTGTGTGAGACAAAAAAATCTCCCTCTCCTGTGACGGAGCGGGAGCTTATTTATCTCGCACACTACGTGTCAGTATGTATTCCACCAGTTGCTAAGGAGTGCTGCAATACCGACGAACGGGAGAATAAATATGCCACTGATGATGCGTAACGCAATCGGTGTCCTTTCCCACCACGGCCACACTTGACGAGCAATTATGGCGAGCGGCACAACAAATATGCCGGAGACTATCTTAAGTAGCGTATGCCAATCCATAATTACCATTGACTATATGATGTGCGATTAACGCATTGCAAGGTGGTGGCTTCCCCAACACCCGCGTGAAGCGCTCCATGGCTGTGTTCCCTCTCTCTCGTAGAGATAGCGAGCATATGCCATGTTGTCTTCAAAGTCATGAAGGTCTAGGTCCAAGATACGAGCGGTGTCACCGTGATAATAGGTGTTTATCTGCATGACACCAACATCACTATTGTTAACGATACCACGAAGGACAGTACCGGTCGTAGGATTCAAATGGTTAAATCTTGATTCACAACGAGCCACTTCAGCCATGATCGGCACGTCGCTAAAGTATCGACGAACGGCCGCTTCAGTTGACTGCTCCTGTGTCACGTGCGCATGTTCGTCTACACGCTTTTCTGCACTGGTACGAGTTTCCGTGCGTGTTGCTGCACGCGCTTCACTCGCTGTCTCAAGTTCAATAGCTACCGTGGGCATGGTGGTCACCTGTACTGCAAGTGCGACACCATAAGCAATGAGCGTACCTAAAATAAGCCGTTTCTTAAATGTAAGCGCCCTACCAATCACTTGGTGGACCACCCTCACCAGCGCACCATTGAGGAAATAAAAAAACCACAGCAGTGCTGCTGGGGGCACCCCAAGCATAGCATAAAAACTATTGACACGCAATAGCTACGCGTGTCCTAATATTATGTTGTCAAGTGTTGCGACTGAGTCAGCAGAGCGAGGCTGAAATAGCGCTTTACTGAGCTATTCTGTAACGTACGAATTCCATGGCACCGTATATACCCCCGAAGTCTCCGAGCGTGGCAATTTTTACCTCCGGCATCTGTGCGTTTACGAGCACTCTTTGGAGGTGGTGTGCTATTCTGTCCACCGGTATCGCTGGGTCACCCGTGATCATGGACCCACCCATGACGAACGCATCCGGCGTCCAGTGTACAGCGGAGTTTGCGAGCATGTACCCGGTCCACTCTGCGTACCGTTCCCATACAGCTTCGTCATGTATCTCATATGGTTTCATATTGAATCTCTTCTCCATGTTCGAGCCAGAGAGCAAGATCTGTACGTTACCCGATTCACAGTTGTCGCATGCAGTATTGTCGTAGTCGATGTACTGCCAACCCGGCTCTGAGCTTCGTCCTGTAGATTCACTTTTGCCGTTCACGATACGGGCGCCACCGACACCTGTTGATATGGTCATGTAGACCATAACTTCGTATCCTTTGCCGGCACCATGTGCTGCCTCGCCCATTCCAATAACGGCAGTGTCGTTGTCAATAAAGACGGGACAGCCAAGTGCCTGCGCAAACTTCTCGGTGAACGGTATGTCAAACCAATCCTGCGGCAAGTTCGGACCCCAGCAGAGAGCATTCTTTCCACGGTCGACGGATGCTGCGACACCGCCACCGGCACCTTCTATGTCAGCGCCGCCGCCCAGCTTACGAGCTATCGTAAGAATGGTGTCGAACAGCTCATTGTGATCTTGCGGCGTATGAAAACTCTGGGGTTCCTCAAACGTCGTCTCGTCATGTGATATGGACACACGAGTTTTTGTGCCACCAATGTCAAAGTATATGTACATACTACTTCTCTTGAGTTAGTAAACCCCGTGCCTCGGTCTTGTACGACTCTACAGCAGGCTGGTCAAACACGTTCACGCCAAAGAGACGACCTAGGTACATCACTGTGGCCATGTGGAGAGCCATATATGCACCCAACTCACGTTCATTTATGTCACTCAGTTCTATGCTCGCATATGGAAGCTCACCTTTGCCGTAGGTGGTACGTACACCACCATATATTGCCTGCATCACATCCCCAACCTTCTTGTTCTCCAGCATGGACAGTGTAAATGGCGAGTCTTGTGCGTATGCAACGGAATCGTTCCAGCGCGTGGGTGCTGCTACAAAGGTAGTGAATCTGTTGCGAGGCCCACCAAGAACAAGCTGACCAAGCGAGTGGAGGTCTGTCGAGCCAATTGCGACCGTAGGCATGATACCCACCCGTGTTCCATCCTCGCGCTCCTTGCCTATCGACTCTGCGAGCAGCTGGCGGTACCATTTGCCGAGCGTCTCAAGTTCAGGGTGGAACAAGAACATCTCGTGGATCTGTCTATCGTTCAAGTAGTGTTCGAACAAGAGCGCGGCAAGGACCGCTGCAGGACCGTACCCACGCTCGGGTGTCGAGGCACGCGCGGCGTTTGCAGCACCATCACAAAGAGCATCAATGTCAACGCCGAGGAGCGCAAGTGGGACGAGCCCCACGGGAGAAAAGACGCTATAGCGGCCGCCTATCATCTTGGGCATCGCTACGTGGTACACCCCCTTCTCTTTCACTTGTACCGACAGAGGTGCATCATGATCGCTGATACAAATCGTCCTTTTTGCCGCGGCTTCGCTGCCAAAACGTTTTTTTAAATGTTCGAAGAGTACATTACCGTTCGCAATGCTCTCTGCTGTTGTACCCGACTTGCTTATGACGACGAGCGCCACTTCCTCTGGCGTTTTATGGGCGTTCAGAAGTGTACGTACCCGAGACAACAGAGACGGTTCAATGGTATCGAAAGCAACGAGCTTTCGTGTATGTTCCTGCACCAACGTATCACTGTGTCCGTAGAGGGCATTGTAGAGTGCACGTGTACCAAGGTCAGAACCGCCGATACCAACCAGGATAACCGTACGCACCCCGTCTCCCATCTCTCGTGCCGCTTTGTGCGCCAATTCTCGAAATGAAGCGTCTGAGGGTGCAGCAAGCGATGTCTCGGGCGAGCTGTATGTATGGTCTGCACAAGCATCACGCAGTACGCCGATATAGTCTGATAGATTGGCACAGTGCGCAGCGAGGATACCGTCAGAGACCAAGGATGTGTCCTGTGTTTGCAGTCGCATGTTACGCAGTACCCTTTATCGTTTCCAGATCACTTGTGTCGAGCGCACGCAGGACCTCACGTGCCTCTTCTGCCGAGTCAACAATCTGAAACAGCGATGTATCCTTTTTGCCGATGGCCCGGTACTTAGCGAGCATCGTACCTTCGAACCACTCGATGAGTGGCTGCCAGTAATCGGTCCCAACGAGTATGATGGGCACACGCGATATTTTTTTTGTTTGAATGAGTGTGACGATTTCAAAGAACTCATCCATTGTTCCAAAACCTCCAGGAAAATATATGTACGCTTCACTCGCGAACGACAACATGACCTTTCGTGTGAAAAAAAAATGGAATGTCTCGGAATCGGTCACGTAGCTATTGAGTCGCTGTTCATGCGGCAGACGTATGTTGAGACCGACCGATTCCCCGCCCGCTTCATACGCACCCTTGTTTGCTGCTCCCATGATCCCACCACCACCACCCGTAATAATGGCAAAGCCATCTTTTGCCAATAGATATCCTAGTTTCTGTGATTCTTGGTACCATCTGTCGTCGGGAAGCGCTCGGGCAGATCCAAATATCGTCGCCGCCAAGCGATACCGCCGCAGAAGCTCAAAACCCGCGACAAACTCTGACATGATACGGAATATCCGCCATGACGTAAGACTGACATCTTCGTCGCCCTGCTGTAGCAGTTCGTGCTCTACTGACGGCCGTTTTGGTCGCATTGCTTCCATGGTCGTTAGTATACCATGATGAAAAGTGCTGATGGACGCACCTTGTGGATGTACATTTCGGTATTGCGCATCAGGAGCGCATTCACTATAGTTGGTGTAGTAAACGGCAACAGGAGGCGCCAATGGATACGCTACGGACCATACATATTGCCGAAGCATACGATAGCTCACGCAACTGCTTCATACCGTTGGTAGGATGTCATGTGATGATGGAGACACTGTCACTCGATACGCTTCTACGACTGTGTCAAACTATTCAGTACAGGTTCACAGAAGAAGTTCAGCTTGGCTGTCAGGTGCTGCAGGTGTCATGTTTCTCGCAGGAACATCCGCGAGCACCATCTGTACCGCGCTATTACCCATCCCTTGAGTTTCGTGGTTTACTATCGCACAACATTGCACACTGGCTGCGCAGCAGACTTCAGAACTCCCCCTGCTGGTGGTATATGGTACGACTGAACGGATCTCAGGGTTGCGCGTACTTTACCATCGGACCTCACGGTGCGATCATCGAACGTACGTACGCAAATTTACGAAGTGTCGCATACGCTGCCTTTGAGGAAGGCCCTGTTACACTCCATTAAAAGACAACCGGCACGTATTCGTGCCGGTTTTTTAGCAATCTGTACAAAGTCCCTTCCCTTCTCTCTCCCAAGCAACGATGCCACCCTGAAGATCTATGACATCCTTGAAACCAAGGTGTCTCATTATCTCTAGCACCTGTGAACTTCTATTGCCTGAACGACAGTAAATAGCGTACGGCGCATCAGCGTCCAATGCAGCAAGTTGTTGTTCGAAGTCGTGTGCATAGAAGTCTATGTTCTTCGCTTCACTAAGATGACCCTCGCTATACTCCGCGGGAGTTCTTGTGTCTATAATCGTACGATCAGCTGTTTCTAGTGTCATGGCAAATGTTTGTACGTGTACGGTGCGTAGAGCACGGTCGTTCGGCGCCTGCGCCTTCTCTTGCAGCTCCTCGATGTCGACACCTTGCGCACCTGTTAGTACGTATATACCCAGTCCGAGTCCAACAAGGATGAGGCACGAAAGTACATATTTTACTAGTCGATCAGACATGGTCAAGCTTGGTCATGGAACGAGTCCGGTAAGGGATATTGTTCGAATTCTGGGAGTAGTGGTGCATTGTACAGCAAGCGTGATATGACCTCAGCATGGCAGAGTGTGCCTGTGAGTGCATTGTGTGGCTCTGGCTCATCCGGTATCCCTACGTAGTTCAAGATGGTATCTAGATTCAGTGCGCTGTGACGCTTATCTTCCGGCACCACATGACCGTGCGTGACGTAGTGCATGTAGGCAAGACTGTGTGTATCAACAGTACGATGTGCGAAAGGATAATTCAACCCAGCACGCTCACACGCAACGCGGACGAAGTCCCTATCGAATGAGACATTTTGACCCGCGAACGTCTGGTCCGCGACACCGTCTGCCCAACTCAAGAACTGGGAAATGAGCTGTGCTTCGGTGAGCTTGCTGTTGTCCGTAGCTTCATCCTTGCTGAATCCGGTAACCTCGAGAGCGCCCGGATCAATGTGGGCACCCTCCCACACATGGCACTCCAAGTACAAGCGATTGTCTGGCTCATTGAAATCAAGCGCACCAATCGAGAGAATGGAGTGCTTCTCATAGTCGGTGCCTGATGCTTCAACGTCGAGTACGATCATGGTGTTATTCTATAGCTTCTAAGACGCGTTCAAGTTCGCGTATGTGCTCATGTGTATGTGGTATGTGCGGGACACCCTGTAGGACATGCAGCTCGGCGTGTCCGCCTATTTCCCGCACCAGAGTCTCGCAGGTATCCGGGGGGGACGTGGTGTCCTCGTTCCCTACAAGCACGTGTGTCGTGCACGTTATGCTGTTGGCATGTGGCAGGAGGTCGTGTGAGTCCAGGTCGGTCACGAACCCGAAGGCGAGACCGTAATCCTCTCCAGTGAGCGGGTGTTGTACCAACTTTAGACGTGTTTCCTCCCATGCCAGAAAAGCCTCTTCATCCGCAGCCCGTGCTGCAGCACGATACTGTGCACCTGATATCGTTGGGGCGAGGAGAAAGAGCTCGTTCACCTGCTGTGGGTGTTCTTGCGCATACAGCCCTGCAACCAGACCACCGACTGAGTGTCCCACAAGGGTGATGTGTGGTTTGTACCACACTTGCTCCCTCATCCATGCCAGTACGGACTCGAGGTCCTCCTTGTAGCTGGTTGCAGTGAGGTTGGTATACGTGCCATCACCTTCCCCGATACCATTATACGCGTCGAAGCGGACCACGGTGAAACCACGTGCACGAAACGCCTCGGCGATGCTGTTTTGTACGACGCCCTCCCTGGTCGTCTGCGCGCTGTGCAGCAAGACCACGATCCCTTCTTGGTGCTTACACACTTCAAGAAGAACGTGCACCACACCCGTGCCTTTCCTCGGAACGTGTATATATTCATGAGTGTGTGTTGCGATGTTCAACCACTGCGCAACGTGTGTTTCAATGCGCTCCAAATGTACGCCAGCCTCCGGATGGCGTGCTCGTACTGTAGCAATAAACAGGTGAGCGCGTTTGCTGTGAAGCGACAATAACGAAAAGCCAACGAGTATTAAAATGATACCCGGCAGTAAGGGCATCACGATGCCGAGCAATCCGATACAAACAAATCCCCAGCCAACGGTGATGGCTCTACGACGCGCTTTGCGGTATTCAGGATGTATACCCATAGATAGCATTATAACCCCTTACAGTTGCTTGCGGCACGGTACCCCGCATCCTCTGCTTGTTGCTTTGAGTTGAACCAAACCTCATTCTCTTTGTTTATGCGCTTTGCGCCGGGACACCACGGAAAATGGTACGTTGAGCCATGCCTTGAGCCGACGTACGTGCCCGCGTACAGTGGTGCATCAAGAGTGCCCCCGGGCACTGCCGTGGATGTACGTGCGGACTCCCGTATTGGGACAAGTGTGGCTTCACAGAGCGCTACCTCTGGTCTTGCATCGGTGGCTGACAGGCGACCGAGTCCAAAGGATAGGAATGCTAGCAGGACAACAGAGGCAAGGAGTAGCACCTCCCGCATCTTGCGTGAGCCCTGTATCTCTGGTAAAGTGTACGCCACAGTGAAAACAGTATACCAAGTAGGAGTCTACTACATACACCAAATTTTTACACACATACGATACTATGGCACATAGAAAAGCAGGAGGTACCGCAAGAAATCTGCGTGATTCAAGACCAAAGTACCTGGGTACAAAGTTGTATGAGGGTCAAAAAGCCAAGTCTGGTTCTATTATAGTGCGTCAGCGTGGCAGCAAGATACTTGCCGGTAAGAACGTTGGGACGGGCAAAGATTATACTCTTTTTGCGTTGAAGGAAGGCGTTGTTTCGTTCCGTGATATGCGTAAGACAAAGTATGATGGCACGGTACACCGAAAGAAGGTCGTTGACGTACAGTAGAGAAGACGGCCGACAAAATCTAGTCCAGAAAAAGCACCGCTCTGCGGTGCCTTTTTGTGATCGTACTACCCTGCAACCAGTTCGATCGTAAGTGTACGGTTTTCTCCGGCGGCATCCACAAGTATCTGATGGTCTCCGACCTCATGGAGTGGTGCATCGAGTAGAATGCTCTCCTCTGGGATCTCTAGATCGTGTTCATTCTTGAGATGAACAGCAATGTCGTGCCCCCGTATCTTTTTGAAAAGGTGGCCCTGGTCATCTGCCTTGACCTCCATCACGATAGTGTCACCAGCGAGATCATTTAATTTCTCCTGCATCTCTTGCTGTTTGGCGTCCTCGGCAGCCATCGCGGCTTCACGCTTGTTTTCTAAGGCTGCCACCTTTTCCTGTGTTGCACGCTCTGCAAGCTTGCGTGGGAAAAGGAAGTTGTTCGCATACCCGTCAGCCACGGTCACCACTTCATACTGACGACCGACACGTGCTACATGTTGCAACAGGATTACTTGCATAGATTGATTGTTAGTGGATGCATACTACTCTAAATCGTTCCCCGCTTCAAGCCCTGTCGCGTCAGTCGTACTTGCGGCAGCGGGAAGAGCGAATACGCCAGTGAGTAGGTACTGAACCGCGGTGTCCATTTGGGGATCACGACCCGCCTCAATGTCCTCGCGTTGTAGTTCGATAACATAGTCGGGCGTAAGGCCTCCGTCAGAGATGGTTATGCCGTTCGGCGTTAACCACTGCGCCACCGTTATCTTCAGCGAAGTCTCAGGCGTCACCTGTACGAGCTCCTGCACCGACCCTTTGCCGAACGTTTGTTCTCCCATGACAACTGCCTTCCCGTGTTCCCGTAGTGCTCCAGCTACTATTTCAGATGCGGACGCCGAACCGCCATCTACGAGTACTACAATGTTCCAGTCGTCTTGCGTGATATCACGACCCGTGGAACGGTGATAGATTCGCTCTTGTTCATCACCAAAATCCTCAATGAGTATCACCTTTCCAGCTTCCAGAAACCAGCTGGAGGTATTTATAGCAGCGTCCACGAACCCACCGGGATTTCCCCGTAGGTCTAGGATCAGTTTGTCAGAACCGGTCTGAACGAATGACCGTAGCGCGTTCCGCATTTCATCAACGGCCGTGCCGCCAAAATTATACAGGGAAATGACAAACACACCGTCGCTCCGGAGCTCACTGTCGAGCGTTGGCACCTTAATAGTATCTCGCACTACCTCAATGGTTAGGAACTCTTGCTCTCCTTCCCGCGCGATCGTGAACTCGATACTTGAACCCACCTCTCCACGAATGGTAGAGACAGCGTCGTCTATGCTCATGTTCTGCGTGCTTATGCCATCAACCTCAAGAATAAGGTCACCAGCCCTTATACCGGAGAGATCGGCAGGAGTCCCTTTCAGAGGTGCAATGACAGTGAGGATGCCGTCGCGCATGCCTATCTCGATCCCGACTCCCCCGAACGCACCTGATAGCTCCTCGTCAAAACTCTTTGAGGCCTGTGGCGGCAAGAACAAGGTGTAGGGATCATTGTAGCTGTTTGCCAGCCCGGCGATAATGCCCCAAACGCGCTCCTCGGCAGAGAGTGGTGCGCTGCTACTTGATGACACAAACTTCTCATCAAGGAGCCACCAGGCGCGCCATACCGGGTCCATGTTCACATCGGAAGGCGCACCCGGGCTGTACGTCGTCTGTGAGGCACGTGTTTCAACCTGGTGGCCAAAAACGAACCCGATGAAAAACGCCAGCATAACTGCAAGGAGTACGATGCCAAGATGTTGCTTCTGTTCCATGGGACCATTGTACGCTACTTTTACCGTTTCATCAGCACGCTCGCTATCCACCGCCCCTAGGATGGTCTATGTCGAAGACTTGGTATACTGTCCCTATGATACGTAGACATAGTCACGGTGAATTGCTGTGGGTGGACGTAGTCACCCATAGGGTCGATGCACGAGATGAATACTTTTATGTTGTGTTGCACTTCCCTGCCTTCAAGCACCAACATACGATATCAGGAGTTCCAGTTGAACTTGACTTTATTGTCGGACAGAAGTGGATCATAACGACACGGTATAGTGAAATAGACCCCCTACACCAGTTCTCTACATTATTTGAGGTCGATACCGTTCTCGACAAACGCAACATGAGCGAACATGCGGGTTTCGTGTTTTACTACATGCTATCCGGCTTGTATAAATCCGTCTCGGATGAGTTAACGCACATGAGTGCACGGCTCGACGACGCAGAAGAACACATATTTCTTGGCGAAGAACGAGAGATGGTACGTGTACTGTCCACGATCAGCAGAGACGTACTCAACTACAACCAAGCGCTTGATGGACACCAGATGATGTTACAGAGTCTCGAGACACCGAGCGTGGCACTCTTCGGCTATGAGTATGCACGACATATCCGTAGTCTGGTCGGAGAGTTTGAGCGTCTCAAGGTAGCGTTACAGGCCCACAGAGAGAGCCTGCACGAGTTGCGCAAAACCAACGACTCACTCCTCTCGACCAAACAGAATGAGATCATGAAGACCTTCACCATACTAGCCTTCGTGACCTTCCCGCTTACGCTCTTTACCTCGGTGTTCAGTATGAACACCACTAGGACACCGCTCTTGGGTCACCCACTCGACTTCTGGATGATCGTTGGTATCATGCTCGCGGTGGCGGTCGCATTCTTCGCATACTTTAAGTATAAAAAGTGGCTGTAGAGATTTAGCAGCATCCTTTCATCCAGCGTAGTTCTCCATTATACTGCGCTGTATGCTTCCCTTTGTTATGAACACGACTGAAAAAAGCAGCGCTGCCAAGTTGCCGCTGTTCTTCTACAATACACTCACTCGAAAGAAAGAAATCTTCGAGCCTGTCCACAATGATTATGTTCGGATGTACAATTGTGGACCGACCGTCTATGACTATGCTCACATCGGCAATCTGCGAAGCTACGTGTTTTCGGACATCATACGGCGGGTGCTTCTCATTAATGGGTACAAGGTGATGCAGGTGGTCAACGTGACAGACGTTGGACACCTCACGTCCGATGCCGATGAAGGAGAAGACAAGATGACACTTGCGCTCAAGCGTGAGGGTAAACCGCTCACCCTTGAGGCCATGAAAGAAGTCGCCGACACATTCACAGAGGCGTTTCTCGAGGACCTTACTGCGCTCAACATAAAGCACCCGAGCGCTCTACCACGCGCCAGTGAACACGTGGATGCAGACATAGCGCTCATCGAGACACTGATGCAGAAAGAGTATGCATACCAAACCAGTGACGGCGTATACTACGACACCACACGTTTTGACGGCTATGGAAAACTCGGTGGTATCGATACTGAAGCGCTCAAGGAAGGCGCTCGCGTCGAGATGAACGCTGAAAAGCGACACCATACCGACTTTGCACTGTGGAAGCGTAATGACACGATTGGCTGGGAGAGTCCCTGGGGCCGTGGTTTTCCGGGCTGGCACATTGAGTGTTCTGCGATGGCCATGGAGTATCTCGGTAAGGAGATAGACATTCACACCGGTGGTATCGACCACATAGGCACACACCACAACAATGAAATAGCACAAAGTGAAGCGGCGACAGGAAAGCAGTTCGCTCGCTACTGGATGCACCACGCGCACATCATGGTAGAAGGTACAAAATTCAGCAAGAGCTTACAGAACACGATCAAACTGCGCCAACTTGTCGACCACGGCTTTGCTCCCCTTGCGTATCGATACTGGCTGCTGGCCGGCCATTACCGTACACAAATGAATTTTAGCTTTCATGCACTCGAGGGTGCGCAAACGGCACTCCGTCGGTTGCATCGGTTCTTTGTTGAGCACCTGTCACAGGTGGCCGGTGGTACGGTCAATGCCTCATACAACGAACCATTCCTCCGTGTAATGAACGATGACCTTGATACGCCGAAAGCGCTTGCTCTCGTGTGGGACCTTGTGAAAGATGAAGAGGTGCAACCCGCGGACAAACGCGCAACGTTACTCCACTTCGACCGTGTCCTCGGTATAGGCATCATTGAGTTGGCACGAAGCGGGAGCAAAGGGATACAGCTGGATGTCGACAGTCAGGACATAACTGAATTGCCCGAGTCGATACGGATGTTGGTCGAGGATCGTGAAGCAGCACGAACAGAAAAAGACTGGGCACGTGCTGATACACTCAGGAACGATCTCGAAAAGCACGGCTATGCCGTCGAAGATACTGAAGACGGGCCGCGCATCACGCGTATCAGAGACTGATCAGTCCTTCGTGATGCCTAGGTAGCGCGCGAGGAGCGGTGTGAACGGCGGCTCTATGGTGAGCGTAAGCAGTATCACCCACATACCGATCGCAAACACAAACTCAGCATGCACTATACCTGCTGCAACCGCGGTGAGTATAAGCACGGCGGGTATAGCACCGGTTTCTCGTATGAAGGACAGAAACATCACCTCTCGCCATGTGAGGAGCGCGTTGTGTCGACTCATCCACGGCATCAAGCTAGAAAAGACCACCGCTGGTCTCACTATGAACATGAACACAAGTGCTGCGAGTACACCAATTGCCATGGTGTCGACCATGACATCAAGCGCTACAAGCGCACCGAGCAGGAGGAAAATTACTGGCTTCATAAATCCGTCAACCAATTTTTCGAAGAAGTTTCGTACGATCTTGGTCTCCGCTTTTGCCTCAAAGAGGAGTCCTGCGACGAACGCCGCAAGGAAGCCAGAACCACCGGCTATCGAGCCGAGTGCGAAACAGAATATCGGGACCGCAAAGAAGAGTGCCGGGTCAGACCAGTGCGTCTCGCGTACGGACTTACCCCAAATGCTCAATATCTTTGCGCCAAGGAGTCCGACCAGGACACCCCACACTATCTCAAGTGCAAAGCTGTCGAGCACCGTACGCGTAAACAGCGGTGCGAGGCCGTCTTCAACTGTCACCATGGCGCCAGCCGTGGCACCGAGTGCTGCGACGAGGAAGAAGCGGGTCAATATGGTACCGACCACATCGTTTACGGCACTTTCAGACACAGCAATATCTCGAAGGAACGGCTTTCGGAAATGCAGCTGGTCGAGCGTGGGGATGATGGCGGTCGGGTCTATCGATGCGAGTATCGCTGCAACAACGAGAATGGTGACTATGGATACTTGGATATCAAAGAAACCTGTGAGGCCGGACAAGACGTATGCAAATAACATTACCGTGAGCACGGTACCTGCAAGCGAGAGAGTGGCTATCGGTGCGAAGTACTTCTTGAAGTTCTTGATGGGCACCTCAACACCACCCGCAAAGAGCACAAATGCTGCCAAGAGTTCAACGACCATCTTCAATGCCTCGAGGTTCATGGTGAGCGCGTAGAGCGGTACCTGCAGCGCCATACCAAAGAGGACCGCCCAGACGAAACTTGGTATGGCTGTTTTTGGCGCAAAGTAGTTCAAGCCATAGCCCACCCCGAAGAGTAGTGCTAGCGAAAGATAGAAGCGCTCTGGGTCAAAGTGTCCATCAGGATGGATGAACAGGTCACGCAGCCACGGTATGTTCGCTGTTGCATAGGCAAGCACAAGCGCCACACCGAGAAAGGCCGCATATGGTCCAAACTTTTTAAGTACCGTCATAGAACTATCACTATATAGTGTACGATAGCTACTCATCGTACGAAAGTTGGTTATCCAGCGATGTTACCCGATACCATAGCGCATCATTATCTCCCTGTTGATCTCGTCTTTGTTTCGCGCATAGGTTTGTGCAGAGAGTTTTCTGACGTGCGCGTTTCTGTCAGGGCTACCTTTGCTAAAATCAAGTGTTTTAATACTAAAAGGTTTTTGCGGCACACCGTTTGCAAGGAGTGCCAGGTATGCATACCTGAATTCAATGTTCATAATATCTTGTGTATCAAACACGGGCTTGAGCTGATTTTCGAGATACTGTGCGTCATCGTAGGACACACGAAAGATCGCTTTTGTTCCCACATTACCGAATACCGCATCACGAATATTGTCATCGAGCTGAGATATGTATTGATGCGCCACATTGAGCGAGAGCTTATATTTCCGTGCCTCGGAGAGTATAGAGGCGATGGAGTTTGTTGAGATGAAATGAAACTCATCGATATAGAGGTAGAAAGGCGGTAGGTCACTTACAAGTGCATCAACTCGTGACAGTGCCGCCATGAGCATCTTCCCCACCAGGATCATGCCAAGAAGGTTCGCGTTGATGTCCCCCAGTTTGCCTTTCGAGAGATTGACGAGCAGGATCTTACTGGAATCCATCACCTCGCGCATCCTGAAAGCAGAGGTCTGTTGCGCAATAATCGGCCGCATGATGTCGTTTGCGGTGAAGATGTCGAACTTGTTCGTGATGTACGGCACGATGTTTTGCAGACTCGCTTCTCCCTGCGCTTTTGTCGCTATATCGTTCCAAAACTGATTGACCACAGGATTCTTACTTCTCGAGAGCTTCACCGCACGATACTTTTCGTCGGCAAGGACGCGTGAGATATCGAGCATGGTACTCCCGGTGCTTGGGTCCTCCAGTACGAGAGCCGTTGCGTTACGGAAGTATTGTTCAAAAGCAGGCCCCATGCTCTCCGGTGTGCCCGCATAGAGCTTCTGAAAAATGCCGAAGAGTTCATTGATGACGAAGATCTTCTGGTCCGGAAAACGTGGATCGTACTCAAGCATGTTGAGCCCAAGTACATGCTCGGTGTCAGCGGGATCAAAGTAGATGACATCTTGCATTCGGTGTTCCGGAATGTTGTCGAGTATGAGATTCACGTCCTCACCGTGCGGGTCGATAAAGCAGACACCTGCCCCACGATCAATATCCTGCTTGATGAGTGACAGCAGGAACTTTGACTTACCGGTACCGGTTTGACCAATGACGTAGAGGTGTCGTAGGCGATCTTCATCGGTAAGAAATACATCTATGTCTTGCCCTCTGAAACTGTTGACTCCCAGCTGCGTACCGCTGGTCGGCAGACCCACCGGTGCAGGAGCAAGCGCAGCTTTCGCTCGCTTCAGCTGTGGCGTCGCCGCAAGCGCATGCGATGGGAAGTGCATCAAGGTCGTGACCTCGCGAACGGACAGCGGCATCGCTTGCCGCGTGTCATACTCGCGAAACGTGTACTGTTTTGCGACCTCGAGCGCCTTTTTCCCGGTCGGACGGTCAAAACGAAGCCGGTTGCCGGACGGATTGTGGAACTGGTTGTAACTTGATATCGTATCCGTGATGATGGCACGTGCCCGCTCTTGGGTGGCCGCGCTGGCAATGAGTCGCAGATTTACCGACGGAATGGTCGTCTCTACCTTATTGCGGATCTGTTCGACAAGGATGTCGTCGACACGTTTCTGTTCATCTTCATCGTCATCCTGTTTCTTTGTCGAGAGAAAATCCTTGAAACCTTTGAATATCTCTTCAGCCATGCCGTCCGGTGTGTCTTTAAGCGCTTCTCGCAGTGTCATCCCCTCCTCAACCTTGTCGAGGATCTTACGGTAGTAGCGGTCGTACCGCGAGCCGATCGGGTTGATGACCATTTGTATTGCTGCACCCTCGCCGACCTCCTTGAGGTTGGTGAAGGAGTTGACGAGTACGTTCAAGGGGTCGTGGTCGAAAGCACGGTAGTCCTTGATGGGGTAGATGGGGTGCTCTTTGAGCTGCGCGTAGGCGACCGACGTTTCTCCATCGTGTAAGAAAATGTTGTAGTCACTTGGCATGTGGTGCGCGCGAGCTTTCGGGAACACGGAGAGGAGCTGTTTTTCAAACAGGTCTTCTTTGTCCTTCGGAACAGCAATGTAGAACACGATGTGCTCAGCATCACCCGAGACCGCTATCTCAAACGTGAAGAAACGATCGCCCCTTTTTTGGAGATCTGCATCGACTGAGAACATGCCGAGGTAGAACTGTTCCATGGCGCTGATGAGTTCCTCGAGCGGACGATTGAGTTCGTCTTCGTCAAGCTCGGGGAGCGTTACCTCAAACAGGGTCATGTGAAGGACGTTCCAGAGCGCACCCTTCTCCCGAAGATCAGCTGCTGGGTATCCGTGCGCAATGTACTGTACGAGTGCCCTATGAAAATCATCCTCAACGTGGGCGTTGCCCACTTGCGCCGCGACAGTGAGCGCATTTTTTACGCCCTTCTCGTGTACGATTCCAAGGAGCTGCTGGACCGCTTCGTCGTCATCATCGGGTGGAAGGTCAAGTACAAAGGCGTCCATCTCCCCCTGTGCCATCGCATGGTCTTCGTGCAGCACTTGAGTAGGTGGCTTTGCTTTGTATTCTTGCACCTCTTCATACGTAGCGAGTTCCCTTTCCGGTTTCTGACCGAGCTCAGCGAGCTGCCGCTCGCGCTCAGCTACCTGCGCGCGAAGATGTTCAATCTCCTCATTTGGATTCTGAAAGCGGTTGTCACCACGTTCCGGCTGATTCGTAAAAGGATCAGGCATACAGATAGTATACCGCGCACGCTGTGCTCACGTGACCATGTGAGAAAGAAAGCAGTGGATAGATAAGTAGCTACTTCTTTGCGATCATACTGCGCTTGTACGTATCGAGGTGGGTGAGTGCGATACCGGTACCGCGTGCGACACACAGCGGCGCATGGTCTGCGAGTGACGCACGGACACCGGTACGACGAAAAATGAGCTCCGGTAAGTGCCGCAGCTGGCTGGTGCCGCCTGTCATGGTGATACCCCTGTCAATAATATCCGCCGCAAGCTCGGGCGGTGTCTCCTGTAACACGTACTTTATGGCACCTATCATTTCCCGTAGCTCACGTTGCGTCGCTTTTACGACATCGTTGGTGGTAATTTCCGTCGTTTGCGGCAGTCCGGTTATCACATCGCGTCCCTTCACGTCCATGGACAGCTCTTCCTTGATCGGTAGCGCTGAGCCGACCCCTATCTTTATCTCCTCGGCCGTCTTTTCACCGATCGCAATGTTACGCTTCTTCTTTACAAAATCCTGGATTGCCCTGTCGAGCCTGTTCCCTGCACACTTCACCGACGTGGAAGCGACGATACCACCAAGGGAAATCACGGCAACGTCTATGGTACCGCCCCCGATGTCCGCCACGATGTGACCACGAGGTTCTTGGATAGGAATACCAGCACCGATAGCTGCTAGCACCGGTTCCTTCACTACGTAGGCGTTCCGCGCACCAGCCTTGACCGCAGCTTCAACGACAGCGCGTCTCTCGGTGGATGTCACGCCTGCCGGCACTGACAGTATGACGTCCGGTCGAAACATGCTGAACCGACCGAGTGCTTTCTTCATGTAGTAGGCGAGCATGACCTCTGTCACGCGATAGTTCGCTATCACGCCGTCCTTCATTGGTCGATACGCGACAATGGTGTCCGGCGTACGACCGATCATGACTTTTGCATCTGCCCCCACCGCAAGTATTTTTTGGTCTTCGAGCGACACCGCGACCACTGACGGCTCGTTCAAAACGACGCCTTTTTCTGGTACGTAGACCAGAGTTGTTGTCGTGCCGAGGTCAATGCCGAGCTTTGGCGTGAGACGAATCATGTCCGACCAGCATATACGGAAAAAGCGCGTAACGCCACCCGCACATGACATGGCTATCTTCTCGCACAGTTTGCCGGTTAGAGCACAAACAGTACCATAACAAATGCTATGACGATGAGGATGCCTGCGAAAAGAAAGGCGAGCTTACCTCTACTTCGATTGTCGTCTCCCATGCGTGCAGTATACGTACTTTACTGCGCAGTCACAATCACTGCCACTGCGCAAGCGGTTGATGGTACCAATATGGTACAATGCCGCAAT
>CAMYLP010000008.1 GCA_947259245.1 uncultured Patescibacteria group bacterium | reverse complement strand
CGACGGACAGCTTCCCGGTGTCGATGCACTCATCGCCTCAAAGCATAAGTAAAACCTTGTGCACCCACACTCGTTGACATAGAGCGAGCATTTCGTAAGACTAAAAACAGGCACACAGTAAGAGGAGGTGTGACATGTCGGGGCCCCTTCAAGTGTTTGTTCCAGATGATCCTGTCAGAGATGGCGCGGTGTGGGCGGAAGCTGGCACGCTGAAGTCAGCTACAGCAAAAGGTAACAGCAACGACCAGTTTGAACAATCACGTATCTATACGATGCAAATACCGCCGAGGGTCGAGGCACGTCTCTTCGCTGCAGGTTGGCGGCACGGTCTGCGTGGCGGTCAGCTGACACATCGGCGTCACATGCGCAGGTCATTTCGGGAAGGTTTTCGAGCGTCACGGCTTTGTTTGCGTCAGGTACGTCGAGACAATAATATCGTCGCGTTTCCAATGCGGGCTAAGGTCACGGTACGCGCCCGTCCAACCATGTAGTACGCTATGCCCGCCATCCGGCGGGCATTACTTCGTCGTTTGTGACCGCTGACTCATGCTATAGTTTTTCATATGCATTTCAGACGAGCACACTACATACTCATTATTGTAAACGCCCTCTACCTCGGGCCGCTTGCCATCAAGTTTCTCATAGAAGGCAACTGGGAGTTTTTTGCCTATGTAGCGCAGGTCATCGCGTTGCTCATAGTTCTCATGGCAACGATACACAAGACACATTTTCCCGTATGGCTCCTTACTCTATTGTCAGGGTGGGCAGCACTCCACATGGCGGGTGGTGCATTACTTGTTGGCGACAGCGTGCTCTACGCGTACCGTTTCTTTCACATTGTCGGTGAAGGGGACAGCTATGTACTGCGGTATGATCAGATCGTGCACTTCTATGGCTTCTTCACCACGACGTTCGTCGCCTACTGGCTCCTGCTACCGCAGCTCAAACCGGGGTTCCGGGTGGGAATTATTGCCTTCATCGCTGCTGCAGCGAGTATGGGCCTTGGTGCCGTGAACGAAATAATCGAGTTTGTAGCGGTGCTGCTGGTACCGGACAATGGTGTAGGCGGATACTTCAACACAGCGATAGACCTTGTTGCAAACGGGGTTGGTGCGATACTTGCTGCACTTATCATTACGTATGGCTCCATGCGACGGAGCCTGCACGAGGTTCCGCACAGTGTGCGAGCTTGAGAGCAGCGCACACACAGCACAGCACAGCGTATATGTTCCGGTTGACATCGGACACAGTATGTGGAACTCTCTTCAATGGAAGCGTACGGTGTAATCATGTACTAGATGCGGCTCAAGCCGTGAGGAGACAGCATGGGACATAGACTCACCTGTGAGTACTTGTGGCATTGCATACTCTCAGCAATGTACTGGGAGATCTCTTCAATGGAAGAGGAGTATGGGGAAATAGAACGTGCGTCGAAGAAGAAGTACGGCGATTCATGGACCAACGTACCGTTCGTTCCGCATATGACCAGCCAGAACTTCAAGGTGCAAAATATATTGAGTATCCTCCACCGAGCAGGATTGCTTACCAATCGCGATCTCACCGTTATCAACACCGATGACGACTATAAAACGTACATCGGACGCCGTGTATTCTGTGCTCCTAAGGGCATATTCGACACATCGCGGGAGACCACCAAGGCCGCCATCATCTGCAAGAGAGAGGGTACAGAAAGCGTGCGCGGAGCGAACATACTGCATCAGACGCCACTGTATCTTACGAGACAAGGGATAGTCCGCGCACAGAAGATCGCGCACGGCGACCGCTGTCCCCTTTCGAGGGAAGTGTACTTTACGGCGAAGAGAAACGTGGAGTCAAGCGCAGTGCAGTAACGCACGACCACGCACACACGCGATAATTACACCCCGGCCACAGAGTGGCCGGTTTTTTATAAGGTGGCGCGTATGGCGTCAGCAACCGCTCGCATTTCGCCTTGTGCATACGGTGTGCCCGCCCAGTGTTTGAAGCCGTCGCCTTTAATTCGTGGAATTATATGTACGTGTGTATGATAGACTAACTGACCGGCAATCTCACCGTTGTTCATCTGAATGTTGATAGCATCTGCCCCGGCACCTTCTCGTACCTTTGGGGCGAGCATACGAACCACGTCCATGACCTTGCGCCAGGAGTCTTGCGATATGTCGAAAATATTGGTGCTCAGATCTTTTGGTATTACTAACGTGTGACCCGGGTTGTTTGGACTAATATCGAGAAAGGCGAGCACATCATCATCCTCGTAAATTATTTCGGCGGGGATTTCACGCCGTATGATCTTGCTGAAAATAGTATCTTCCATAGATCCTTCCACTATATGATAGAATATCACTACTATAGCACTGTATGCTGACTGTCACTGTAGACACGAGAGGATTTACGTTTGCCATTAAGATCGTCATGACGATGATGATGGTCGTGGGTGTCTGGTACGTATGGATGTGGTTTGAACAGTTGAGCGCTATCACCACCCAGACGGAAACAAGCGCGCTTGCCAACGTGTCACAGGAAGACCCACAAGCACGCATTGCCGCTATACAAGAACTCGAAGGAACATCACCCGTCGCGGCTGCGACACTACAGCCGTTGGGGAACAGTACGTATGTGTGGATCGACACTGAAAACATGACCATCTCTCTTTTTGATGGTGAGCATGAAGTGAACGTGATTCCGATTGTGAGTGTACCCCCACGCGAGTCCCCGGACGCGCTTGTACCTGGTGCGTACACCGTAGACGAGATCGAGGAGGTGCTGGTCTCAACCGTGACAAAAGTACGATTCCCCTCGTACGTTACGTTTGGTGACAGGTTCGCACTCCACGGCATACCCACGCAAGCGCAAGGAGAAGAGCTTGAGGAAACATTCGCAGGAACATCTGTTGAGCTCGCCACGCAAGACGCGGCTCTCGTTGCAGACTTTGTCGAACAGGGAACCATGGTCTACGTTGAGGGTTCCGACGTGCAGGAGCAAGGTGACAGAGAAGGGGAGCTCACTGTTGGCGAAGAAGAGATGCCCGCTACGTCCGCCGCAGCGTACGCACTGACAGACCTATACAGTGGTCAGACGTTCATCGTAAAAAACGGTGATGCACGATACCCCATAGCAAGTATCACCAAGCTTGTCACTGCAGCGGTTGCTGGCGAAGTCGTCGGACACGGTGAAGAGGTGCGTGCACCAAACGGTGAGCGATACCTGCTGGGTGACCTTTTCTACCCGCTACTGCTCAGAAGTGACAATGGAGTTGCAGAGCGGATAGCCATGCACGTGGGTAAGAACGTGTTTCTCGCACACATGAATGCGTACGTGCACGCACATGGCATGGGCGCAAGTAGCTTTAGTGACAGCTCAGGTCTCTCGCCGGCGAACCTCTCATCCGCAAACGACCTCGTAACGCTCGCGCAGCACCTCTCAAAGGATAAAGAGTATATCCTCGCCATGACGAGTGAGGCCGACATGACCATCACGAGCGTCAACGGCAGTGCATGGAACGTAGCCAATCAGAACAAGCTTGCAAAAGATCCGCACTTCAGGGGAGGTAAGCTCGGCTACACGGACGAGGCAGGGCAGACGTCACTCGCGGTCTTCAATGTGCCGCTTGCGGGAGAGACGCGTCCGGTCGCGGTCATCATTTTGAACTCCAAGGACTGGAAGCAGGACACACGCACACTCCTCCAGTGGCTTGTCGATAATGTTGGCCGATAGCGCACAACATGTCGTACACACTTCACCCACTTCCTCCTGTTGACGATGCGACACTTGCATCGCACGCACCCTTGCTGCGCCGGCTGTTGCTCTTGCGTCATGTTAAAACCGACGAACAAGCGGACCTCTTTCTCTCGCCCGACTGGGAACGGGACACACACGATCCCTTCCTCATGAAGGACATGAAGCGGGTGGTCACGCGTCTCCGCACTGCGATGGAGGGCGGCGAGACCATCGCCGTGTGGAGTGACTACGACATGGACGGCATACCTGGCGCGGCACTCCTCACGGACTTCTTCCGTGCTGTCGGATATGACAAGCTGGTGCACCACACACCGCACCGCAACAAGGACGGCTTCGGCCTGAACCAAACGGGCCTCGACGAGCTCAAGGATGCTGGTGCTGACCTCGTCATCACCATCGACTGCGGTATCGGCGACATTGAGCAGGTCGCCTATGCAAACAAGCTCGGCATTGAGGTCATCGTGACCGATCACCACTTACCCCATGAAACACTGCCAAAAGCTTTTGCCATACTCAACCCAAAGCAGAAGGACTGTGAATACCCAGAGCCAATGCTGTGTGGGGCAGGCGTTGCGTTTAAGCTTGTACAGGCGCTTCTTACCGACATGCGTACGGAGACAATGGACAATACGCCGAAGGAGGGCTGGGAGAAGTGGCTCCTCGATATGGCGGGCATGAGTACCATCGCTGACATGGTGCCACTTACGGGTGAGAACAGGGCGCTTGCATACTTCGGTCTCCTGGTCCTTCGAAAGAGTAAACGACCCGGTTTACAAGCATTGCTAAAGAAGGCACGAGCCAACCAACGGCAGCTCACGGAAGATGATGTGGGTTTCACAATAGCTCCTCGAGTGAACGCAGCAAGCAGAATGGGACATGCATCACTGGCGTATCGACTTCTTACGACAGTGGACCTTGCTGAGGCAGGAACACTGGCACATGAACTCGACTCAATAAACAATGAACGCAAGACGGTTGTCGCCACCATGAAACGGGAGATCAAACGACGACTTGCGAAGCTTGGCGAACCAAAGAGTGTCATCGTGCTTGGCAACCCGGAATGGAAGCCCTCCCTCCTGGGTCTTGTCGCAGGCGGTCTCGCGGAGGAGTTCGAGCGACCAGTGTTCTTGTGGGGACGTGAGGAGGGCACGACGATTAAGGGTTCCTGCCGCTCCGAGGGGAATACGAACGTCTTCGAGGTTATGCAACATGCAAAACATGTCTTTATCGAGTATGGCGGGCACGCAGGGTCGGGCGGCTTTTCGCTTGAACAGGAAGAGGTTCACGCACTCGAAGAAGCACTCATCGAGGCACACAAAAAAGTGGCCGGTGAGGGTGCTGATACAGAGCGATACGTGGATGCAGAGCTGACGCTGGGTGAGGTGACGTGGAGCACGTATCGGGAGGTGAACAAGCTCGCACCTTTCGGTGAGGGGAACAAGAAACCGACGTTTCTCATACAAGATGTACAGGTAGAGAGTATGAAGCAATTCGGCAAGGGCGGTGAACACCTCGAGGTCTCACTTACTAATGATGAGGGCCATTCGACAAAAGCCATTGCTTTCTTCAGCAAGCCGGACTCATATACCAAGACGCTCGAGGAGGGTGCACGTGCCACCTTTGTGGTGCACCTTGAGGCAAGCTACTTCCGGTACTCACCGGAGCTGCGACTTCGGCTGGTGGACGTTATATAAGGAATACCCGAAAGACACCTCGAGCACCCTACTTCCCCGGCAGGGGTGCGGGGAGTACGAAGGGGGTATGCGTGTGAGAGCTGTAGCACACGTGGGGTGCTGTGGTAGTATGAGTGCCATGAAAAAACACATCACATTGCATACCGACGGCGGCGCACGTGGCAACCCGGGACCAGCAGGAGCGGGCGCTGTTGCATATGACGAAAAAGGCGGCACTGTGAAGGAGGCCTCCGAGTACTTGGGTGAGCGCACGAACAACTATGCAGAGTACTACGCAGTCGCAATGGGACTCGAAATGATAGCCAAGCATTTTGGCAAGAACCAATGCAAGGGGCTGGACGTGAGCGTCAAAATGGACTCAGAGCTTATCTGCAAGCAGCTCAACAATGAGTACCAAGTGAAGGAAGAGACGTTATTCCCCCTCTACATTCGTGTACACAACCTCCAAGTATCGACCTTCCCACATGTTTCATTCGCACACGTCCCACGTGCGGAGAACAAGCGGGCCGATGCACTTGCGAACGAGGCAATGGACAAGGCATAGGTAGAGCATGCACACGTGGCTATGGTTTCTCATTGGTGGATATCTGCTTGGAGTGCTCTGGCGCTCCTTTTTTATACCCGACCTCTACGCTGTTCTTGCACTCACCATCTCCACGACGTCCCTCCTTGCTCTTGCGCGAGTGACGCCCGGGATGAAGCACGTCACACTGTACGTAGCACTTACCCTCCTTGCTTTAGTGCTAGGTGTCGCACGCACGGAACTTGCCGATAGAAGTTTTGAACGGGGTTTGGTGTATGCGGAAGAAGAGCGAGTAGACACGACAGCACAGGTGGTTACTGAGGCGGATGTACGCGACGTGCATACCATCATCACCCTGCAACTTGAGCGCAGTGAAGCTCACACGCGTGTGCGTGTACATGTGCCGCACTACCCAGCACTTACCTACGGCGACCGTGTACGTGTCACTGGTACCATCAAGCGGCCCGCGCCTTTCGAAACAGAGACCGGTCGCGTCTTCGACTACCGCACATACCTACAGAAAGATCACATACAGTACGAGATGCATTTTGCCGAGGTTACACTGCTCGAGCGTGGTGCGGGCAACAAACTCGTGCAGATGCTCTTGGGCATCAAGGCACAATGGCTCAATGCTGTAGCTCGCATCATCCCCGAACCATCCGCCTCACTCCTCGGTGGGGTAGTGGTGGGCGCCAAGCAGTCACTCGGGGCTGCGTGGTTGGAGAAGTTTCGAGACACAGGCCTCGTGCACATCGTGGTGCTCTCTGGGTACAATCTCACCATCGTTGCCGTCTTCATCGTATGGATGGCGAGCCGACTGTCGCGAGGTGCTCGTTTCATACTCGGCACACTCGGCATCGTGTGCTTTGCACTCATGACCGGTGCGGGACCTACTGTGGTACGTGCGAGTATCATGGCCATCTTCGCACTCCTTGCTCAGGTGCTCACTCGCCCGTATGTGGTCTTGCGTGGACTCGCACTCGCTGGTTTCTGTATGGTGCTCTGGAACCCATACGTCCTTGCCTTTGACCCGGGCTTCCAACTTTCTTTCATCGCAACACTGGGACTTGTACTCGGCTCACCTGTTTTGGAGCCGCGCCTCACGCTCGTGCCGAAGTTCTTTGGTCTGCGCACCATCGTTGCGGCAACACTCGCGACTCAAATAGCCGTGCTCCCGATGCTCTTGTATCAGATAGGGGAGGTGTCGCTGGTGGCACCAGTCGTGAACCTGCTCGTCCTTCCACTCGTGCCACTTTTGATGGCAGTCGGTTTTGCTGCAGGTGTGGTTGGTATGGCGAGTACCACACTCGCTCTTCCGCTTGCAGCACTTACACATGCACTCCTTGCATATGTCTTTTGGGTCGTTGATCTCTTTGCGGACTTGTCGTGGACGACGGTGTTGCTCCCATCGGTGTCGATCCTAGTTGTTATGATTCTCTATGCTGCACTGTTTGGCATTGTGCGAGTGACACAGATACGTCCGTAACGTAGTCATAACAAAACACCGTGCATTGTTGCACGGTGTCTTTCTTTACGCGACCTTGTCGAAGCGGTCGGAGATGGTTTCCCAGTTTAGTGCGTGTAAGTATGCCTCGACATACTCACCTTTCTCTGCGGGTTTGTAGTCCACCATGAAAGCATGCTCCCAGTGGTCGAGTGCGATGATGCAGGGAAGGGTAGCGAGCTGCCCTACTTCATGGTCGGCTACCCAGGTGTGGAAGAAATGCTTCGCCTCAGGGTCGTAGTTCAACAGCGCCCAGCCCGGACCACGCGCTGAGACTTTTTTGTATATTTCAAGCCAGTGCGTGAAGCCGCCGTACTGGCTGGTAAGCGCCTTGTAGAGACCTGTCGTGGCACCAAGGTCTTTTCTCCCCCCTGTGAGTGCTTCGAAGTACAGCTCGTGCAGGTGCATCCCGTTCCACTCAAAACCAAGACGCCGCCTAAGCTCGGTGATACTGTACGTATATTCGTCGCCATGCTTAGCGAGACTTTGCATTTGGCTCATGAGGTGATTCACGTGCTTCACGTATCCCTCGTAGAGGCCAAGGTGTAACTGTAGTTGGGCCTTGGAAAGCCCTTTTACTTCGGGTAGGTTAAATTGTTTCGCTGTGTATTCCATAGGCGTTAAATTGACCTTACTAGTGTTGTCATACTGTACCACAGTCGTGGCATAATTCGCACAGGACATGTTTCCCGTGCTAAACTCCATGTGATAATTATCACTATGCCCAAACGAGTTACCAAGAAACGAGTAAGGAAGACGCCACGTAAATCCTCACACAAGGCAACACGAACGCGCGCCGGCGCGAAGACGACAGCTCTATCGTGCGACCAGCGCTCGCTCTTACTCCATAAGAAGTACCAAGGCAAACTTGAAGTAAGTTCCACTGTACCACTCACCAGGACAACACTTGAAGAAATATATACTCCGGGTGTTGCCGCAGTGTCAAAACTTATCGAACGACAAGCAAGTCAGGCACGAACGTACACCATGCAGGGGCGGACGGTTGCCGTAGTATCGAACGGCAGTGCGCTGCTTGGTCTCGGAAACGTCGGTCCAAAAGCAGCACTGCCTGTGATGGAAGGGAAAGCGGTTCTCATGAAAGAACTAGCGGGCATCGACGCTATTCCATTGGTTTTGGACTCCTCGGAGCCAGACCGCCTTGTAGAGACCATAAAAGATATCGCACCAGGTTTTGCTGCCATTAATCTGGAGGACATCGCGGCACCGGAGTGTTTTTATATAGAAGAGCGTTTAATGGACGAACTTGATATTCCAGTCATGCACGACGACCAGCATGGTACCGCGATCGTGGTCCTTGCTGCATTAATAAACGCGCACAGGGTTGTGCACAAGGATCTCGCGCGATCACGCATCGCCATTGTCGGTGCAGGCGCAGCGGGGACGGGCATCACGAGACTCCTATTACAATATGGTGTTGGCGACATAGTGCTGATTGATCGTCATGGAATAGTAAGTACCATGCGCACTGACCTCACACCAACAAAGCAACATCTTGCTTCTCTAACAAATACAGAGCAACGGTTCGGTGGAACGATGGAGGCGCTTGCAGGATCTGATGTTGTTATTGGGGTGTCACGAGCCGGCACTGTGACATCAGAACATGTGCGTATGATGGCGCAGCGGCCTATTGTCTTTGCGCTTGCCAACCCTGAACCGGAAATCTATCCGTCTGACGCACTGAGTGCCGGTGCGGCTGTTGTCGCCACTGGACGATCAGATTTTCCGAATCAAGTGAACAACGCCCTTGTTTTCCCCGGCATGTTTAAGGGTGCGCTGCGTAATAAGGTGCAACGGTTTACCGACACAATGAAACTCGACGCCGCCCTCGCACTTGCCAACCTTGTCAGTCGACCAACAGCAAAGAAAATACTACCGTCCATTTTTGACAAACGCATTGTGCGCACAGTGGCACAGGCGGTACACCGCTAACGAGCAGTTCCAGATATAGTGCACACTGTTTGCTAGGACGTACTACCCCTCCGTACCAGTAGTATCGATGTCTTCACGTACACGCATAGAGTGTATAAATACGTATGGATCACTACTTTCGGCGGGTATCGTCCAAGTATTGTTCACTGCGGGCAACACGTTGTCCGTCGTATACGACCCCCCGCTCGATGTGTTTACCCCAACACTTTCGCCGGCAGGTAACGCATCTGACGATACGGTATCATCAACGTTTGTACCACTCCCTGTACCATCTGAGGACGTCTCTGTGTCAAACAGATCCACGGTGGTATCATCGGCAATACCTTCATCCATATTTGAACTTTGAACATTGTCGAACATTTGTCCGTTATCAAACGTTACCCCATTGTCGACTGTCACTCCATTGTCAAACGTTTGCCCGTTATCGACCGTCACACCATTGTCAAAGGTCTGTCCATTGTCGAACGTCACCCCGTTGTCAAAAGTTTGCCCGTTGTCGAATGTCACACCGTTGTTAAACGTCTGCCCGTTGTCGAACGTCACACCGTTGTTAAACGTCTGCCCGTTGTCGAACGTCACTCCATTGTTAAACGTCTGCCCGTTGTCAAACGTCACACCGTTGTCAAACGTTTCCCCATTGTCAAAGGTCTGACCATTATCAAACGTCACCCCGTTGTTAAAAGTTTGCCCATTATCAAACGTCACTCCATTGTCGAACGTCACACCGTTATCAAATGTTTGCCCGTTATCGTACGTCACCCCGTTGTAAAACGTCTGCCCGTTAAAAAAAGTCATGCCATTATCAAATGTCTCTCCACCATAGTATGTCATCCCACTGTCGAAAGATTCGTACCAAAAGTGTGCCGTAGTGACCGTGTCAGGATCCTCCGGGTCATCTCCAGAAGCCCCCGCGGATGTTGTTTGTCCAGTGCGTAGCATTTGATCAAATTGTTTGGGTGGCCCTAAGGTTTCGGTTGAAACGACAGCGTCCTCATCTTCAATAGGTACATGCGGCTGGATGGGTGCAATCGGCGGATCACCTGCTGCGTTAGTCTTCTCAGAACTGCCCATATTCACAACGCCTGCATGGTCGACGGTTTCATTCGATTCAGCAACCTCTAGCTTCTCCCGCGCTGACATTACGTACGTGCCAGGTCCCGAGTACTCGCCCGCAGAAACTAACGTTCCGTGTCCACTATGACTAACCACCGTATCTGGCACGACGCCGTCGTCACCCGCCAGCGGGTCAGGCGCTGCGAGCGTGATGCGAGCATAGAGTACGCCCGTTATCAAAACAGAAACTACCAAGATATATCTCATAATCACAAAATATGCGCTTGTCGCAGGAACACAATAGAAATATGATTATGAAACATAAGTAATAGTATGTCAATATATTTGGGTATGGCGTATACTATCCCAATGAAAGTACACGGACTTGCCGTAGCTATTGTGACAATTCTCCTGCTTGCACTAGGTACAGTTGTTCTTTGGACAAAGGTCCTTGCCGAAATGGAGAGCAGTACTCTGACAGTAGCATTTCTTGATGTTGGACAAGGTGATGCTACATACATTGAGACACCGAGCGGCGTACAAGTGCTCATAGATGGGGGTAACGGGAGCCACGTGTTGCGTGGACTTGGTCAGATCATGCCATGGTTCGACCGTTCTATTGATGTGGTGGTGGCAACGCATCCAGACAACGACCATATCGGAGGTTTACCGCGGGTGTTTGCGCGATACGATATTGCGACGTACATCGAGTCCGGTGTACACGATGACGATGCTGACCAACAGACTCTGCTGCAAGCGGTCAGCGACGAGGGCATCACACCCATATATGCGCGTGAAGGCATGTCACTAATGCTCGAGGAGGATATCTATCTCACGTTCCTGTTCCCACACACTGATGTGAGTGCATTTGAAGCAAACACTGCCTCAATCGTGTCTCGTTTGACGTTCGGTGAAACGTCTTTCTTTTTCACCGGAGACTCGCCAAGGGGTATTGAGACATTCGTCGCACAGAGATATGGCGACGCACTCTCTAGCAACGTGCTAAAGGTTGGACACCATGGCTCACGCACGAGTACATCGGATTTGTTCTTAGGATTTCTGTCGCCTACGCATGCTGTCGTCTCTGCAGGGTGTGACAATACGTACGGACACCCACACCGCGAGGTGCTTGAGGCACTGAGCCGTTTTGACATTCAAGTTCTTGAGACGTGTGAGCACGGAACGGTGATATTTCAATCTGACGGCGAGTTCGTAAAAAGAATACGGTAGCCCAGAGCGTAGTATCTTTATGAGAGCATGAATGGCGCAGACACAAGGTTCACCGTAACGCATGAACAATGCACACCACTCGTGCCTGTGCGAAACAGATCGGAAACACTTGGTGCAAACAGGCGCAACAAAAAAACAGCAGTCGCACGACTGCTGTTTTCTCATGCATCACTTCACTAATCGTGCTTCTGCATGTCGGGTATGTTGATACCAGCACGTTCAAAAGCACGAAGTATCTCAAGCGGTACGGCAAACACGACCGTATTGGACTGGTCTGAAGAAAGATCGTTCAAGCTCTGAAGCGTACGCAGGTGGAGTGCGCCTGCCTGCCCACCGAGTATGCGGGCGGCCTCTGCCATGTTGGCTGCCGCCTGTACTTCACCTTCTGCCTTGATGACCACCGCGCGGCGCTCACGTTCTGCCTCTGCTTGCTTACCAATGGTACGCTTGAGGTCTTGTGGGAGCTCTACGTGCTTGAGCTCTACGCCGGTGACAGAAATGCCCCACGGGTCACTCGCCTCGTCAACAATGATCTTGATCTTCTGGCTGACCTGATCACGGTTTGCCAAAAGTTCATCGAGCTCCATTTCTCCCACAACATCACGCATGGTCGTCTGTGCAAGCTGACTGATAGCGAAGCGAAAGTCTTCGATCTCAAGCACTGCGGTTTCAGCGCTTTTCACACGGTAGTATACGACGGCATTAACATTCACCGAGATGTTGTCGCGTGTTATTGCGTCTTGGTCGGGTACATCGATGACCATCACGCGCATGTCTATTTTAATGAGTCTTTGAAATATAGGGACAACAATACGCCAACCGGGTTGTTTCGTGCCGCTATAGCGACCGAGTGTGAGCATCACACCCCGTTCATACTGGTCTATCTGCCGTATGAGGATAATGGCAAGCGCAAGTAGGATGCCCAAAAAGAGCCATGGACCTATCATAGATAATGGTATGTTACTAAATAATACTGGTGCGAAGTTAATAATGAGAACCCCGACAATGATGAGTTTTAGAAATGGCGTGATAGAATTTCCGACCTGCTTACGCTGTTTTTGCATACGCTCCACCATGCGTTTCAACTCATCCTCATTTTGTGGTATTTCCATAGGGTGAGTATACCGTACTGGTGCACTGTGCAGTAGTTGTTAATGTTCTGCGAACGGTACACACTTCCTCCATGGTACGTACTCATTTATACTAGGTCAATGGAACCAAACCTCGCCGAGTCAACAACGATTACACGCATTTCGGATGCAGCACTAGCCGACTTGCCCATCGATACCATCTTGTGGGCGACGCTTGGCCTCACGCTCATCGTTTTTGCTGTATATAGTTTCATTCTGCTATGGCATTGGAAAGAGTACGGTACCGGGAAGTTCACCACACTTGCAAACATGTTCATCTACCTTGGAGTATCTGGCGGCTGTCTTGTATTGATGGTACTAGGTGCCACGTGGTACTCATTCATATGATAGGAAAGGCAATACAGCTTTCAGAGGGTGAAGAAGTTGTCGCGGTCATCCGACGACACTGGTTCCACCTTGCCATTGTCGGTTTCATTGACATCATGATTTTTGTGACGGTATTGATCAGCGTTGGTGCGGCAAACATATTTCTTGCAAACGCAGGTCTTGGCACACAACAGATCTTCTCTCTCAGCGTCTTCATTCTGGCACTCGTAGCACTCCTATTGTGGATGCATTTCTTTTCTTCGTGGTCTGACCACTGGCTTGACGCATGGGTCATAACGAACACTCGCATTATCGATATTGAGCAGCACGGTTTCTTCGTGCGTCAGGTTTCGAGCTTTCCCATAGACCGCATCCAAGATGTAACGTTCAACATATCAGGCATCATTGCCATGTGGCTGCATTTTGGTGACATTCGTCTGCAGACCGCAAGCATTTCTGACGATCTTATTATGAAACAGGTACCCTTTCCTGAGGACGTAAAAGAACACATTGTAAACGTGATTGATGCATCGTGATAATACGTAGTGCATCATCACTCGACCTCTTCCCAAGAATCGACAACGTATCCACCACTTGGTCCAGTGACGAAGATCGCACTTGCTAGCCCGGAATCGTAGTTCACTTCCGTATTGTTGCTCAACCGCACGCGGTATGCGGTAATTTCAGTGAGATCAGTATTGTTCTCGAGAGCGATCTCGCCATGACCCGCGTACACGAGCAACGCTCCCCCGGTGCTCTGCTGTAAAAGTATTGCCTGTTCTCCACCACCCTGTTCAGCGCTTTCATTTCTGCTCACGATCATCAAGTATGAGCGATTGCCATTCCCGGTCCAAGAACCGCTGTTGCTCATGACGACGCGACCGGATGTGAGTCGATTTGCAGGATCGTCGACAATGATAGGTACGCTCTTGTTACCTATGGCCGTATCTATCTCGAACTCGGGTCCCTGCCTAAACGAGAGGTCACCCTGTATCCATATCACACCCGCAACTGTCACGGTGGGTGTTTTTTCGAACTCGACGTCACACGGTATCATGATAGGACCCAACGTAACATCGGCATCAAACACCAGCGTACCCCCCGCTGCGGTACATTCTGCAGTCATGTCGCCGGAACTTGCGGCAAACGCTGACCAAGAATCAAGCAGGTTGTCCGTAATAGGCAGAGTCGAAGTTGCCAAGTCAGGTGAACCTGGATACTTTGTCCCGTCCACCGTCGTACCCAGATCAATGACTTGGTAGTACGCGTCATCCTCCACATACGAATCCTCGATTTCATGCGCATATGCACTGCCTGTTGCATGAATGTCATCGACGAAACCATTTGGTCCAGCGCTGATTACAGTTCCTCGCACTATATTTAGATTTTGACCGACTACGGTCCCGTTGCTATAGACATTGCCATTTATTGAGGAATTATTTTCGAGAATGATACCGCCGTTGTCAGTTTGAACTCCAAAACTAAAACTCGCTCCGTCGCCCTCAAGCAAAATTGCCTGTACGTTACGTGTCCGCCCGCTTACATCTCCAGTTGCCGTCACCTCGATACCACCAGATATGTTGCTTGTGACCACGGTGACAGGAGTTCCGGAGAGAGTAAGATTTTCTGTGCCCGAGACCTGAAGTGCTTTGTGGTGCCGGTATACCACCTCCTCAAGTGCTCCCTCGGCAGCCTGGTACGCGCTCTTTGCGAAAGAAAGTTCGGTAAGGACGCGCACTTGGCCACGTGTTACTGCCATGATGCCACTCACGACCAAAAGTGTCCCTGCAAGTAGCAGTATGACGATCAACAGCATTACCTGCCCCCCATCACGTCTAGACCGTACATTCGGTTGTTGCATATGCTATGAGCCGTCGAGTACCACAAACGTTCGGAATGTCTCAGAGATGGTGTCTTCCCGGACCGGTTTTTCAAGTGTCAGGTCTATTCGCACCGCCTCAGTAAAGGTACCGAGCGTGTGGGTGAATGTCAGGTTCGTGATAGTGACACCATTACGCGTAAGTGGCGTGGGTGTACCGCCACCCTCTATCAGCATAAGCTGGCCGCCCGAAAGTGTGAAAAGGGCTGTTGACGGCGAACCACTGGTATCGAGCGTATCGAGTGCAAGCGTTCCGGGATGTACCAGCAACACGCTCCCTCCCGTATCCACGTTGTATGCAAATCGAATCTCACGTGTCATACGTTCCAGTGCGAACGTCGCCGTTTGTGCGAGGTCACTCGACGCGCGTACGTATGCAAAGGTTTTCAGTAGGGTGACCGAGGTCACGGTAAATGCCGTAGAGATGATAGCGAGTATGGCGATATATACTATCGTCTCGGTGAGCGAAAAGCCGCGCTGACCATTTCTCTGGATGTAGCGGCTAATTGTCATATAGGTCACTTACGTACGTTTCCATGTTAATAGAACCACTTGCCCATGATACCGTCACGTTCACATGGACGGTACCTGGATCAACAGCTTTCGGGTCTCCTGATGTGACGGGCACGATATCGTCGTCACTTGTACGACGATATACCTCATCGACAGTTACCGTCCGGGTGAACGCCCCATTGATGACATTGTTCGTGGTGGTGGCCTCAAATCCGCCGGTTGTCGGTTCAAGGTAGAATGTTGTTCCGACGAGGGGTGTGATGTTCGTACTGTAACCCTGGTCACGCAGGAATCGAACCGCTTCAATACTTTCTTCAACAAGGTAGATAGCTTGCGTTCGCTCAACGCTCTTCAGACCACCACGCATGAAGAACACGACCGCGCTCAGTGCCGCTGCGAACGCAACGCTTGCAATTGATATGACAACGACCGCCTCAACGAGACCTATGCCCTGTGTATACCGAGTATGACCGATGATGCGCCGCATAGTGTTATTGTACTTCAGCCAGACCCGACTGATGGATGATAACAGTCCGTGTTTGTGTTACATCAGCATTGTTCGTGATCGTCACCGTGCCTGTTGCGGAAGCAGTACCTCTCAGTCGTGCAAATACGACATCACTGGCGCCGCCCGTGAGCGAAATCGTACTTACCTGTGCACGTTTCAGCACGAAATCAGTGTTGTCCGCGCCACCTGCAGTATAAGTGTCGCCGGGGAAGACCGTGACCATGTTTGTGTCGAAGTGTACACCGTAGTTGGTCCCGTTATCTGCTGAGAGCGTGCGTGCATATGCAGTTTCAATCGCAGAGAGCACAGTGCGAGTGCCGGTCTCAGTCGCGGGTTGAGTCGAGAATGCATGAAAACCCTCAACGGACATGACCGTTAGTGTAAGGATGATAGCTATGACCACGAGTACCTCAATGAGGGTGAAGCCGGGACGATGAAACGTACATCTCATATTAGAATGACTGAGCGACTCCATAGATTGGCTGTATCATTGCGATTGCAAAGTAGCCAACAGCTCCGCCTACTACGAGCATCAACACGGGCTCGATGATCGTGCTCATGTTTTTTGTTTTCTGGTCAACTTCCTTCTCGTAAAATTCTGCAATCTGATGCAGCATGTCCGGCAGGTTGCC
Organism: uncultured Patescibacteria group bacterium; assembly: GCA_947259245.1. Classification (GTDB taxonomy): domain Bacteria; phylum Patescibacteriota; class Minisyncoccia; order Phycocordibacterales; family UBA12088; genus UBA12088. Next base: position 18,063 of record CAMYLP010000008.1, on the reverse strand, counting down.
TGTTTCCTCACCCACAGCAATAAGTTCGCCCACGAGGGGAGGGTAGAGCTTCTCGCGCTCGATAAATACTTCTGCAATCGGCGCACCCTTCTGCACACGCGTCTTGGCGACATTCAAGATCTCTTTAAAATGCGTATTTTGTATCACTTCCTCAGTAATTTCGAACGCTTGTATGACGTGTACGCCAGAGGAGAGGAGCGAAGACAGCGTTCGCCCTGTTCGGGCACTGTTGGTCTCCTTAACCAACTGTCCAATGACCGGTATATATAGTACGGCTGACTCCACAACACGCTTGCCTCTGTTTGTGCGCACGATGGCAATGAACGCTGCGACGAGCGCGGCAAGTGCAAGGAGGAACAAGAACGTATAGTTAACCAACAGCTCGCTTATTTTCATGATCAGTTGTGTTGATGCGGGTAGCTCAGTCCCAAGTGCATCAAATGTCTCTGCGAGACTCGGCACAATGTAGAGCATCATGAGAATACCAATACCGAGCAGCACGGTGAGGATGACCGATGGGTATATCATGGCACCTCGCACCTTCTTTTTCAGTTCGTACGAACGCTCAGTCTGACTTGCAATGATGACCAGCGAGTCTGCGAGGCTGCCAGACTCCTCACCCGCCTTTACCATCGATACCATAAGCGGGGAGAAGGCACGCTTATGCTGTGCCATCGCGGTGTTCAGATCCCCGCCCTGCTGTATCTTGTTCTGTAGGTCATGCAAGATGGCCTTCAGCTTCTCCTTTTTTGTTTGGCGCTCCATGACCGACAAAGCACGCGAGAGAGACAGACCGGCGTTGAGCATGGCAGCAAGGTTGCGCATGAGCATGATCTTGTCCGACTCTTTTACGCGACCGAACATAGTACCAACGTTCTTGTTGAAAAGGTTTGACGCGCGCACTTCGTTCACCGACACAACCTGGCCACCTTCTTTTCGCACGAGTCCATATACTTCAAAACGGTCTTTCGCCTCCACTGTATTTTCATATGACGTATTGTCCTCCTTGCGCAGCGCCTTGTAGGTAAAATGTGGCATGTTTGTGTGTGATAGGGTGCGAGAGCTTATGGTCTAGTCATTGATGACGCGCAAGACCTCATCGATAGTGGTGAGCCCCTGTGCTGCCTTAAAGAGGCCATCCTCAGCCATCGTGAGCATCCCCTCGTCGCGTGCTTGCCGCTCAATTTTGTCGGAAGACGACTTGGAAAGAATGAGTTCAATGATCGCAGGTGAGACATTCAGAACTTCGTTTATGACCATGCGCCCTTTGTAACCATCTGTAGTTTCGTCACTCGGCGCAGGTCGCAAGAACGTGAGCTCCTCCGGGGAGGTGTCCTTCTCGATGATGCCCTCGACCACAAGCGCCTTCATCACTTTGTCGATATCGATCATTGCTCGCAAAGATACTACCTCCTCTTTGGATAGTTTGTACTCATCCTTTGAGCCGTACAACCGCCTCACCAGACGCTGTGCAATGACAACGCGCAGCGTACTTGAGAGCAAGAACGGTTCTACATCCATATCCATAAGTCGTGGAACGGCACCCGACGAACTGTTGGTGTGCAAGGTCGAGAGCACCAGGTGACCCGTTAACGCCGCGTTCACTGCCAGTGACGCCGTCTCGTTGTCACGTATCTCACCGACCATGATCACGTCCGGGTCTTGGCGAACGAGGGCTCGAAGACCCCTGGCGAACGTGAAGCCGATCTCAGGACGAACTTGTGTTTGGTTGACGCGAGACATTTGGTATTCGATAGGATCTTCGACCGTGCTAATGTTCACGTCAGGCGTATTGAGTATGTCCAGTACGGTATACAGGGTGGTCGTCTTACCGGAACCGGTCGGACCGGTTGTGAGGATCAATCCCGTCGTCTGTTTCATTGCTTTGTGTATTCGCTCAAGTCCTTCACCGTGAAATCCGAGACTCTCCAAGGTAAAGCCACCCCCGCCCTCGCGCAGGAGACGCATGACCGTTTTTTCACCATAGTACGTTGGGAGGAGCGACACACGGAACGACACCTTCTCACCGTCGACCGCTATCTTGAAGCGTCCGTCCTGAGGCAGCCGCTTCTCATCAAGTTTCAGGCTCGAGAGAACCTTGATGCGCGCGGTTATCGACGCTGCGGCATTCTTGGGCAATGTCATCGCATCATGCAGGATACCGTCTATGCGGTACCGTACCAACATCTCATTCTCCATAGGCTCAATATGAATGTCTGATGCATTTTGTATGATAGCGTGCTTTAAAAGCGCGTTGACAACACGTACGACGGGGACGTCTTCCGCGAGCTTCTTCAGGTCTGCTTCGCTTGCGCCATCTTCACCCTCGGTTATCAGATTTATAGCGGCACTTTCGCGCTTGATAAGGTCTCCAAACTCGTCGCGCAGCGTCTTCTGATACTGTAGAATCGCATGCTTTATGCTCTCAGTGTCTGTGAGCCGGGGCAGTATCTTAAGACCAACCTTTTTCTTTATGAACTCGATAGATCGCAGGTCGTCTACGTCGAGCATGGCAACCTCGAGCTCTCGCTCTGTCTTCTTGTACGCGACCACGTTGTGCGTGCGCGCAATCGGCTCTGGTATGAGCGTGAGCACCTCGTACGGGATCTTTTCCTTGCTCAGGTTTATGAACGGTACACCCAGTACGTACGCATGCATACGACGTAGGTCATCTTCGGACAAACGTCCTTGTGAGACGAGAAGCTCCTCGGGGGATGTCTTCTTTTTTTCTGCCTCTTTCTCTGCTGCTTCATAAACGCCTTTCGGCACGAGACCCGTGTCGAGAATAACGTTCTTCAACTGTAAACTTGATGTTTTCACAAGGTACCAGCGTGAGGTGATGGAGACCTCAGTATATGTATTGTACCAACAACGGGGGTAAAGAGACGTACTCGTTGTCAACATTCGCACAGCAGATTGACTTACGGGTACTCGTTTGTTTTACTATCAAGGCAGGCACACCGCCTGAAACCTCCGATACGAGGAGCACACTATGATGGTGCGAAATACAGGTCCGCCTGAAAAGACGACCAGCGAGATGTACCATGGCATAGGGCGTCTGGGTATCGGTACCCACGACCCGACCGATGTTTAACCACGTCACGGATGGAGGGGGGCCTGGCGCAAGTCAGGCCCTTTATATTGTTCGATGTGTTTGACAGTCACGTTCTACGTGGTACACTCCTCTTACTCTGTAACGTCCCCCGAGCGGGGCGATTTTAGTATCAGAAGAACAACATTACGAGTCAGAGACGCTTATGATCGATCTAAAAGTAGTAAACGCAGCCCTCGGCGAGTTCGAGGAACGCGGTATCTCACGTGAGAGTGTGATAGAAGCCATCGGCACAGCACTTGCCACTGCATACAAAAAGGAGTACGGAAAGCGTGGACAGGTTGTGCGCGCGAAGTTTGACATCAACACAGGCACAACTGAGTTTTTCCAGATCAAGTTCGTCGTGGATGAGGAGCGGGTGTGGTTTCCCAGCGAACCTGAGCTTGATGAGAATGGCCAGCCAATCCCTCAGGAACAAGATGCAAATGCACCCAAGGATGAGGACGACGAGCGCGTACGGTTTGATCCGGAAAAACACATACTTGTAGAGGACGCGAGGCGCATCAAGAAGGATGTCGAAGTTGATGATGAGCTTATTTTCCCATTGGAAACACACGAGGACTTCGGACGTATCGCTGCACAGACAGCAAAACAAGTTATTATTCAGAAGATACGCGAGGCTGAAAAGATAAGTATTCTGGGCGAATTTGAGGGACGCGAGGGCGAGGTGATATCAGGTACCGTGCAGCGTATGGAGCGAGGTAACATATTTCTTGATCTCGGCCGGGCACAAGCGATCATGCCCTATGATGAACAGATACCAGGCGAACGTTTTCGCCAAGGTGAACGTGTCCGTGCATACCTCTATTCCGTAGAAGAGGGTCCACGCGGCGTGATGATACGCGTGTCAAGAAGCCACCCCCGTTTCCTCGTCAAGCTTTTTGAGCAGGAAGCACCGGAGCTTGCAAGTGGCGTTATCGAGATTCGTGCTGTTGCGCGCGAACCGGGAAGCCGGTCGAAGGTCGCAGTACATGCACTCGATGAGCACACTGACCCGGTGGGTGCGCTGGTGGGACAACGCGGTGTACGGGTGTCGACGGTCATGAGCGAGCTGGGTGGCGAAAAGATCGACATCATTGAATGGTCTGAGGAGATTGCACATTTCATTGAAGACGCGCTCTCACCCGCAAAGGTCCTTGACGTACAGATCGACGAGGATGAGCATCGTGCTGAGGTCGAGGTATCTGAGGACCAGCAGTCGCTGGCCATCGGTCGCGGTGGTCAAAATGTACGGCTCGCCGCAAAGCTCACTGGCTGGCGAATCGACATCCATTCAGCCGAAGGTGATAGTGTAGCTGAGACCAACGACGAGGGTGCCGTCACTATAAACGATAACACCGATGAACAAGCCGAGGACGCGACAACCGAGCAGACAGAGAAAGATGAAGAAACAAGCAACGTTAGCAAAGATGAAGATACAGACGGCAAAGATGAATCGAAGGCGACCGAAGTAGATGATACAGATGACAAAGAACCTGCTGCGCAAGCTTCAGATAAAAAGACTAAGGCGCGTGACAAAAAAGACTAGCGTGTAGTATGCTAGGGCATTAATGTGTAACTCAACAAAACATGAATCTGTGGCATGATGTTTCCCTTGGCGATAAGGCACCTGAGATTGTCAATACGATCATAGAGATTCCTAAAGGTTCGTACAACAAGTACGAGATCAACAAAGACACCGGTCTCATAGCGCTGGACCGTGCGAACTATAGTGCAGCACCGTACCCGTTCGACTACGGTTTTGTACCACAAACCTACTGGGAAGATAATGACCCGCTCGACGTGGTCGTGCTGACCACATTTCCACTAAGTCCGGGCATACTGGTACCAGTACGACCGGTGGCAGTGCTCGACATGATAGATGAAGGCGAGAGTGATATGAAGATTCTCGCTGTCCCAGCAGGCGACAAGCGTTGGGATGATGTACAAGACCTGCAAGATCTGAACGCACACAATCTGAAGGAATATGAACATTTCTTCCAGACATACAAAGAACTGAAGGGTGGTAAAAACGTTGTGCAAACCCATGGTTATAAGGATGCAAAAGAAGCGCGTACGATAATCGAGCGGGCAATTCAGCTGTACGACGAAAAGTATAAGAAATAAGGGCTTTTGCGCCCCTTATCAACATCAGCATGTCACAAACGTGACATGCTCTGCTATACTCAAAGCAGCTCCGCTGGAGGGGCTACGTTTAATAGGACAACCAACATCTATGAGCATAAATAAAATCTTTCGTACGGCCAGCGCCTCGTCTGTGGCACTCGCGACCGCGCTCCTTGCAGTACTTGGCGTTCTTGCATTGAACGCACACGCACAAGAAGACAATGAAGAGGTGACACCAATGCCTATCCGTGACCGCGTGCAAGAAAATACACAGGAACGTCGAGACCTTTTCACGGAGCAACAGGGTGAACGCGTGCAGTTACGTGAGGAAGTACGCACAGAGCGACAGGACATGCGTGAAGAAAGTGTAGCACGGGACGAAGCGCGAGATGTGGTAACACAACAAAGGGAAGAGCGTCGAGAGATGCTTCAGGAACATCAGGCTGAATGGTCCACGCTCAGGACAGAACAGCGCGAGGAACTTCACTCAACTCTTGACGAGCGACGCGAGGAGGTACGCACACGAATGGAGGAACGCAAGACGGAGCTCAAGGAGCGTATGGCAGAACAGAAAGCTAAACTACAGGAGCGTGCACAAGAACGAATGTTGACACACGTAGGACGTCTGGAGGGACGTATGGAGGCCGCTGTACAACGCCTTGAGTCCATCGAGGCTAAGGTAAGCACTCGTGCCGAGAAAATTGCTGGGTACGGGATTGATGTTAGTGAGGTGGAGGCGCTCTTGCAGGCGGCACTTGAACTCGCCGAGCCCGCACGCGCAGACATTGCGGCGTTCGTGTCCGTTGCCGAGGCAGAATTAGCATCTGATGACCCGAAAACGGGCCTCGAGGCAATACGGGAAGCTGCGGCGCTCGCACGGGACAGCATCAAGGCTATGCATGCGGCTCTCGTTGCCGCAGTGCGCGAACTCGGCGAACTTGCGGATGAAATCGACCTTGAGGAAGAAGAGGATGAGGACACGGCCGATACTGACGGAGATGATACAAGTGAAGAAGACGGTGAAGACGGTGAAGATGGTGATGATGGTGAAGATGGTGAGACGAGTGACGCGGAAGGGACGACAGATGATACTACACAAGAATAGTTACTAATCATAAGTACATATCTATGGACAAAGATCAGGAACATCGAGAACAGGAAGATCAACAAAAGGACGGTAGTACGCCGGAAACGCAACCACAAGAGCCAACGCCGAGCATGGTGCCCGATGAGATCCCTCTACCTGTTGAACCTGACTCATCAAAAAATCTTGTCATTGTTGCTGTACTTGCTGTCATCGTGGTGGTACTTGCCCTCATGTTCATGTGGGGCACACGGATTGAAGAACAACCAGCACCAGAAGTGATTCCACCTGTCGAGACGCCAGTCGTGGAGCAGGCGCCGGTGAGTGTACCAGTGAGCACGAGTGACGACGTTGACACGTTGGAGAATGAGTTGGTCATGCCTGAGATCGAAACGCTTGATGATGAACTACAGAATCTTGAAGCTGCACTTGATGAAGAACTGAACGCACTCTAGCACTCTACGGTGCGCGATAAACAGACGGCCCCCACCGGGCCGTTTGCGTTGCGGCAGATATCACGTTAGACTCGGGCACATATGGACGATCCCCAAACACAGAACAGCAAACAGTACACGGACCTTGAAGTGAAGGAATTGCCCGGCTCTGAAGTAGAGCTCAGCGGTGAAATTCCTACAGAGGTTGCACACAAACACCGCATGAAGGCCGTACGTAAGATACAGAAAAATCTTGAGCTACCTGGTTTTCGAAAAGGCCACGTCCCTGAGGAAATGGTACTCGAGCATGTAGGTGAGGCAGCCGTGATGCAGGAGGTTGCAGAGCTGGCGCTTTCGGTGGCATATCCACAGATCGTCGAGGATAAGAAGCTTGACGTTGTGGGACGTCCGGAAGTGTCGATCACAAAATTGGCCGCAGGCAATCCGATCGGATTTAAGATAACCAGTGCTGTGTACCCACACATTACGTTGCCAAATTACAAAAAGATCGCTGCGGAAGAGGTAAAGAAACATGATGATCCCGAGTCCGTTGAAGTGACCGAAAGTGATGTTGACGCTGAATTACTGCGTTTACAGAAGATGTTAGCCGGAGCGCCACATACAGGAGGTGACGCTAAAGAGGAAGACAGTAAGGAGGGAGTGAAGGAAGATAAGACGGAAGAGACCACTCTGCCGGAACTCGATGACGACTTTGCACGGCAGCTGGGCGATTTTCAGGATCTCGCCCACCTCAAGGACAAGATACGCACAGGCCTCGGGACAGACAAGAAGCAAAAAGCACATGAGAAACGACGCATCGCCATTGCAGACAGCGTCATCGCAAAAAGTACGCTTGAGGTGCCGAAAGTATTCGTTGATGGTGAGATCGGGCAGATGATGGCGAGCTTTGAAGACCGTGTCTCACGCGCAGGCATGAAACTTGATGACTACCTGGAACAGGTCAAGAAGACCGCTGACGATCTCCGGAAGGAGTGGCAGCCCGATGCTCTGAAACGGGCAAAGTTACAGCTAATATTCAATGAGATAGCCAAGGAAGAAAAACTGTCGCCTGATACCGAAAAGCTTGAACGAGAGGTCCAACACGTAAAAGAGCACTATCCAGATGCAGAGGAGTCTTCGATACGCAACTTTGTGGCTGCACAAATGATGAATGAAGCTGTGTTCGAGTTCCTAGAGGGCGGCACACAGAAGCGAAAATGATGCAATGCGGGCTTGCATACGCGCAGCGCATGTAGTACAGTACTGCAACTACGCCACGCGTAGTTTTATATTCCTATGCCAACAGTAAACCAACTCATAAAGAAGCCGCGCAAGGACAAGGTCAAGAAGTCCAAGGTTCCTGCGCTGGGCAAGGGTTTCAATACACTGAAGAACAAGCCGACCTTCTACCCGGCTCCATTCAAGCGTGGTGTGTGCGTAAAGGTAACGACCAAGACACCCCGTAAGCCAAACTCAGCTATCCGCAAGTACGCACGCGTTCGGCTCACGAATGGCGAGGAGGTGTCTGCGTACATCCCCGGCGTGGCACATAACCTGCAAGAGCACTCAGTGGTCCTTGTGCGCGGTGGCCGTGTGAAGGATGTGAACATTCGCTACACTATCGTACGCGGCAAGCTCGACGCCGGTGGCGTTGAGAATAGGAAGCAGAGCCGTTCGAAGTACGGTGCAAAGAAGTCCAAAGACTAGTACGTATTATGCGACGACCGATCAAGAAAAAGCACCGCATTGCACCTGACCATCGCTACAAGAGCGAGCGTTTGGAAAAGTTCATCAACAACGTTATGCTTGATGGCAAGAAAGAGACTGCACGCAAGGTAGTGTATAGTGCACTCGACGAGATAAAGAATAAGGAGGAGGGGAAAGACCCGCTAGAAGTTTTCGAAGAGGCTATCCGCAATGTCGGCCCATCTGTCGAGGTACGTTCACGACGCGTCGGTGGTGCAAACTATCAGGTACCTCGTGAGGTGCGCCCCGAGCGCCGCCAAGCACTCGCGATGAGGTGGATCATTGCAGCAGCACGGGGTAAAAGCGGTGGCCCCGCACACAAGTTTTATGCAGAAGAGCTCATCGCAGCAGCGAACAACGAAGGCGCGGCGGTAAAGAAAAAGGAGGACACACACAAGATGGCAGAAGCCAACAGAGCATTCGCGCACTTCGCTTGGTAGCATTCCGATTTCAGTATAAAGAGAAACGGGCCCCTCAGGGCCCGTTTTCAGCTGCAGTATTTCATTGATGTAGTGGTTGCGCCTAGTGCGAGCCCTCTGTAGGACGTTTCCAACCCACTAGTTTCATTCCCAGCTGCAGACCATGTCTCTCGAGCTCATCCGTCAGCTCGCGAAGGCTCTTTTTACCCAGATTTGGCGTCTTTAGCAATGCAACCTGATTTTGTCGCACCACGTCGCCGAGCCAACGAATCCCTTCTGCCTTAAGGCAGTTGGCGGTGCGTGCGGTAACAGATAGCACATCCTCAAAAGGCCTGGAGAAGAGTTCTTGATCTATCCCGTGCTGGCCATACTGTTTGTGCAGGGCATGGATTTGCGCGAGTGACTCACACAACAGTCCAACCAAATCGGATTGGTTGAGTGTTTCCAGTACGTCGCGCAGGGCAAGTTGCCCGCGCTCTCCTTGCTCAAAAAGAAGTTCAGACACCTGAGATATTGCTGCATACTTGTCGGCGTGGACCATTCTTATATCCTCCTGAGTTAGCAATGTTTGTTTGCCTGCGAGCACTTAAACACATCTCGCGTATTCTGTCAATCAGACAAACAAAGCCGTCCAAAACACTGTTGTAACAGGCACCATTCAGGTGTAGGGTGGGACTGGCTCAGCAGAGGAGGAGTTGTTATGGATAGTCCGGAGACAACCGTGAAGATCACACGGGAAATGCTTGGTGAAGATCCACCGATTGAGACGTTTCTCATAGTCGTCGACAACCAGCAAGGCGTCTGGCCCGAACGCTACACACGGAGAGAGGCTGAAGTGTTCTTTCGCGCGCTCGAGACGATGAAGTATACGTTCAATCTCCCGATCGACATCCCTCGCATACCTGCAACGTGAGGTATCCATGCCCCGGCTTTTGTGCCGGGGCAAGTCGCGTCTATTTATTGTTAAACGCTAGAATCCATGTATAGTATGGCCACTTAGCGCGGGGCGCTTTTTTATTATCATTTTTTCATCCGGTATGAGTAGAGATTTTCCACTAGAAAAGGTACGTAATTTTGGCATCATTGCCCACATCGCCTGGTAACAAGACGCTCCGGAGGAGCGATCGTTATTATGATAACACCCCGGTTCGATCCGGGGTGTTTGGTTGTTTCAACTCAATAATGAGCTTGGAATGGCGCGATCGAGCGCATCGAACAGTGCAAGCATGTCCTCTCTCGATACGTCACTCCAGGCCGGGGCTATCTGCAGCTGCCGGTTCTCACCGTAGAGTTCAACGAGCTTCAGTACCTGGAGCAGCTCCTTTTGTGCTTTTGAAAAGGGATCAAAGAACGTTCGTTGCAGGTTCAAACCAGACACGAGCACGTCAGCTTCAGTTTGAGGTGACTGGTGACGACGCAAGAGCTCCCACTCCTTTTCGATACACAGTGACTGTGTCTTGTTCTTTTCGGACACGCGGAAGTGTGGAAATTCTCTGAACAGAGATTCCCCTGTCTGCAGCTGTCTCCGTGTGGTGAGTACAAGGTAGATGTCGCACTGTTCATGCCAACGCCTGTAGTGCTCATGGTCCAGACGTTCAAGGTCGCTCAAACACTGTTCATGCACCACGATGCCGACGTAGGACTCTGCATCATTGTGAAACACGGCCCGAGGACTGAGCAGTGGAAACACCGCGGGCTCCTTCCGTTTACTGCGCGGTGCGGTTGAAAAGACTTCGGATATGTCACCGTTCATTTCGGTTCTCTTCGGCATGCTGTTCTCCTCCTTCTGATGTCTGCAGCGATGTAATCACCTATTGAGTTTATTGTCAAACCAATGTATAGTGTTCGCAATTAGCGCGGGGCGCTTTTTTATTAGCGACGTAGAGCGAGAGATATATAGACAAAGTGAGTATATATTTCTGAGCCGAGAAGCTAATACCAGCGCAGCTGTTATTATCATTTTTTCATCCAGTATGAGTAGAGATTATCCACTAGAGAAGGTGCGCAACTTCGGCATTATTGCACACATTGATGCAGGCAAGACCACGGTCTCAGAGCGCGTGCTTTTCTACACCGGCATGAGTCACAAGATCGGTGAGGTGCACGAGGGTGAGACAGTAACCGACTGGATGGAGCAAGAACGTGAACGCGGCATTACTATCACAAGTGCTGCTATCACCTGTTTCTGGACAAAGATCGATGAGGATGGAACGAAGGACGAGAACAAGACCCGCTTCAACATAATTGACACACCAGGACATATCGACTTCACCGCTGAGGTGCAGCGTTCTATGCGTGTCTTGGACGGTGCTATCGTGGTCTTTGACGGTGTCGCGGGTGTGGAGCCGCAGAGTGAGACCAACTGGCGCTACGCAGACGATGCCAATGTCCCACGCCTATGTTTTGTGAACAAACTTGACCGTACTGGTGCTTCGTTTGAGCGTAGCTACCAGTCCATACTTGACCGACTCTCGAAGAGAGGCGTGCGCATGCAGATACCTATCGGTGAGGAAGATGCTCATGAAGGACAGGTTGACCTCCTCACGCGAAAAGCATACCGCTACGAAGGACAGATGGGTATGGATGTGAAGGTCACCGACGATGTCCCCGACAACCTCAAAGAGGATGTCGAGAAGTTTCGAGGAGAGCTCATCGAGCGTATCGTCGAGCATGACGATGAGCTGATGAATGCGTACCTTGAAGGTAACGAACCATCGCTCGAGGACCTTCAGAAAACGCTTCGCAAAGCCGTCATCGCCAATGAGATATTCCCCGTCTACTGCGGCTCGGCACTAAAGAACAAAGGTGTCCAGCCGGTACTCGACGCTGTCGTTGACTACCTGCCAAGTCCAGTCGACTTGCCGCCGGTACATGGTACGAATCCAAAGACCGAGGAGGAAGAGGAGCGCAAGCCGTCAGACGACGAACCATTCTGTGCACTCGCTTTCAAGATCCAAACAGACCCATTCGTAGGCACCCTGACCTTTTTCCGTGTGTACTCGGGTAGCCTCAAAGCCGGGAGCTATGTATACAACACCACCACGAACACCAAGAAGAGGTATACGCGGGCGAAATTGCAGCGGCTGTAGGCCTCAAGGATACGAAAACATCACATACACTCTGTGATGAGAAGGCACCGCTTGTACTCGAAGAGATTCACTTCCCAGAGCCAGTGGTTGCGGTCCGTATCGAGCCGAAGACCAAAGCAGACCAGGAAAAGCTTGGCATTGCACTGAAGAAGCTTGCAGACGAGGATCCAACATTCCGCGTAGAGAGTGATGAAGAAACCAACGAGACGATCATCAGTGGTATGGGTGAGCTTCATCTCGACATTCTCGTCGACCGGATGAAGCGTGAGTTTAACGTAGAAGCAAACATCGGCCGACCACAAGTAGCGTACCGTGAGACCATCCAGAAGCCAGCGGATGCCGAGTGCAAGTACATCAAGCAGACAGGTGGCCGCGGTCAGTACGGTCACGTGAAGATCAATATCAAGCCGCTTGAGGAGGTTGTAGAGGGGAAAAAGATCGCCAAAAATACTACACGTGAAGATCACTTCGAATTCATAAACAACATCAAGGGAGGTGTTATCCCGCAAGAGTTCATTCCCGCTGTCATGAAGGGTATCAAGGAAGCCATGGACCGTGGTATCGTCGCAGGCTTCAAACTCGTTGATGTATCGGTTAACCTCTTTGATGGTTCGTACCACGATGTTGACTCGAGTGAGATCGCATACAAGATAGCTGGTTCTCAGGCCTTCCAGGATGCCGCAAAGAAAGCAAATGCAGTCCTCCTTGAGCCCATCATGAAGGTGGAAGTTGTCGTGCCGGAACAGTTCATGGGTGACATCAACGGCCACCTCTCAAGTAAGCGCGGAGCTATCGAAGGTATGGAACCGCGTGGTACCGACATGCAGACCATCCACGCCATGGTGCCACTTGCAGAAATGTTCGGCTACACGACGACACTCCGCTCTATGACCGAAGGTCGTGGACAAATGGTGATGGAGTTCGACCACTATGCGGTCGTTCCGCCAAATGTCGCAGAAGAAATAAAGACAGCGCGAGGATAAGCTGAAACATTGATTTAGACATGAACCGCCTGGGCAACCAGGCGGTTTGACATAAAGAGAAAACGTGGTACTATAGCTGCCACTATGCGAGGGTTTCTCTCATAGCACCTATAGGACAGGGGTATATCTGTCTAGGCTCGCCGGTTGCCGGGAGCCGTGTTCTTTTCCAGGCCCTTGGGGCGGGAGGTTGTGATGAAACCAGCAAACTATTTAAACCAACAACAAGTTGGTGAAAACGCTGTGCGGTTGTATCTCGATGATGTTAGCCAGCATCTGTTTGTTGTGGGAGCATCCTGCAAAACGGATGCACTTGCAGGTTCGACGTCCGAATGTAAGGAAGTAACACTGTATCTTGATGACGAGCAACAAGCTGCGGTCGTCGGACTGCGGTTCAGATGGTCTGAGAAGTTTGTAGGCAAGATTACTGCACATGAAAGGGCCGGTTTGTTCGTTCGAGTGGAACGAGATAAAAAGCAGGTAAAAGCCATGCTGTCTGAACCATTCGTACATGAGAGATATCCTGCATCGGTTGTTAGTGCAGAGTATATGGCAATCACTGTGGGCGAGGAGGTCTTTAGGTCACCGGTGAATCATGCGCCTAACAGTCGGTCGGTCGACCATACCAGTCTCTGCAAGCTGCTATCGGGCGACATCACGGAAGAAGGTTTCCATGATGTCGTGGAAGGGGAGTCTCTCACCGACAGGCTCGAGCGCCTAGAAAAAGACGTTGCCACATACGGTGAAATGTTTGAGGCATTCCACGCTCTGGCGGAAGAACATGTGCGCAAGCTTGATATCGTAAGCTGGGCAGCTGGTGAGGAATTGCCGACCGTCCTGCGCTACATTGTAGAACAGTACAAGATGCTCTTCGAGGACCGCGATAGTCTTCTTGACTATATGCGCAGGTGCCTCGTAGACTTGGAATGGCCGGAAGGGGAGGCGCCAATGAAGCCAGAACTCTGGGAACAGCTTGCGGTGCTGGATTTCGTGGTCTACATGAAGATGCAGCGTGATAAGCTTGCTCAGCTGCAGCATGATAAGTCGGTTCTTGCCATGGATCTACAAGCACAATCGGCGCTAACGCGAACGCACAAAGTCGCACTTGAATCGTTGCGACAGTGGTATGGAAAGGCGCTAGGTCGTCATGTACCGTACCGGCCGAGTACGGTAGCTCGCAAACTCGGCTTGATGATCTCTCATATGGCGGAAGGTGGTATGAAACCCCCCGCTTTGTAACACGAACAGCGAACACAGGGATGTGTTCGCTGTTATTTTTTACTGCAACGCTATCCGGGGAGACCTGGGTATTTTACTGTCAATATTGTGCACACCTCACGTGCCTGTATAATCACCCAAGACTATAGAGAGAAGGAGATAGAACATGAGACTCAACAGGCGAAAAATCGCACAGGATGCGGCGCTTGTTGAAGAACATGCACGCATCATCATTAACGTCGACGACCGTGGCAACCCGCTCAACATGATTGAGCGTAAGCTACGTGGAAAGAATCCAACGTGGGGAATGAACATCCTTGCGGTGGTTGGTCCACTCACACACGAGGGTACACGGTTACCCCACGCTGTTTGGTTTGAGGTCGGCATGGGAAGAGCTCGTCCCTACCATCTCGCAGAGGTGCCACGCGTACGTCAGACGCCAGGAGAGCGCAAGTGTATACGTAGGCGCAACAATCCGGTCAAGCCATCGTATCTACACATCGCCCGTGTTTTTCCAACGGTCATCGATCAGCTTGTGAGAGTATCGTCCGAACAGATTGCGACCTGGACGTCAGGTGCAACCTGGTGCGTAAAGATGCCGAGACGTTTTCTTCGGCGGTCGGCACGCAGATACACCGTAGGTACTACGATGAGAGATGTTCCTCGCGGTGTGTACTTTTCGGTTTCGGATAAAGACCCAGTGCTTCGCCACATGGTGTTTGCAACAGACGTCGATAAAAATTACCTGGCACTGCAGGGTCTTGCACGCTCTTTGAGGATGGGGCTTAAAGGATTGAAGATGTCGTACTACACAGAAAGGCAACTACGTGCGCATGTGCGGCAGTCGTCTGGAGGATTGGCTAGCATCGTGGATCGCTTGTCTGATCCACGTCTCCCGCCACATCGTCTTGCTGCTGTCTTATTTAGCGAACGCTTTCTTATTTCTTAGTTTGCGGGCTCGAGCATTGCTCACACAGCTTGTGGAGGCGTGCGACCTGCACGATACAGAAGCGCTTGCAGTCATGTATGACGCGCACTATGCTGGCGATCACTTTGGTCCTGAGGCACATCTGCGCGTACTGCATCGAAAGCGACCGACCCAGGAGTTCATTGTCTTTGACATTGTACCTGACTATGGAGGATAGATATGCTGGTTTTTCACAACGACCGCGCATCTGCCTTCATACGGCAGATCATGCACGCGTACGATGAGCAGACGCACTTGTACGCACACACGCACCACGAACGCGATGATGCACCACAGCGGCGCTTCATTCCAGATGGTGTACGACAGGGATCACTGCATCATAGGCGATACTTGTTTGGTACGACTCTCGGTGACTCGATTGAAGAGATAGTGACGTACTGCAGACGGTATGAACGAAAGCACAAGCGGAAGTTCCTGCCAGGGTACGGACCAAAGATACTTAGCCTTCTGGCGATACACTTCTACGACTTCGGAGTTCATGCGACAATGTTTCCCGGAGCATTTCCAGTGGATCGTCATATCCAAAGGCAGCTCTTGGGATGTGGTGTTGTTGAGTTGTCTGCAGAGGAAGAAGAGGTAGATGCCGCGCGTGCGATAGCAGAGTCTATACGACCGAAACTGATTACACTCTGTGAACAGCAAAATGTTTCAGTGTTCAATCTTGCGCACGCAATGTGGTTTCTGGGCAACAAGCTGTGTTACCAGTGCCGGTCATTGATGGAGCAGGGACGTGAAAGCAAGCTTGCATTTTGTCCCATGCTGACAATGTGTACTGGAGCACGTGAGACACGTACCTATCAAGAACGGGGCAAATGGCGTGTTTCTACAGAGCCAGAACCTACAGATCCTTCACCACAGCAAGATCTTTTTGACTAACAGGCCGGTACGTACGTACCGGCCTATGTTTTTGGAGCACATCTTATGTGCCGTTAATCAATGTTTCCAGACTACGCTGAAGATTTGTCTTGGCTTGAGCTTCATAGCACTCCTGGAATGGCTCAGTAAAGAACAGTGGTTTACGCTCCAGAAAGGTGCACAATACATTCGAACGAGCAAGTATATATTCGGCCTCGCTCACATGGCTGTACTCTTCTCGAATTTGCCGTTCGTATCTATCGAACACCTCGGGTGCACGGCCTAGTATCGAGAGGTCTATGTCGAGAAAGAGCTTGGTCTCAAACGAAAGCTTTATCTCCGGATGCGCTAAGTGTTTCGAAGGTAAGATGTATTCTTTGCAGACCGTCTCAACGAATGAATTGTCCACACCAGCACAACCGAGCATGTGTGCCATCCACACTGCACTCATTTCCTCATTGTTTGTTGCGCGCGGATCATACACTATGTCATGTCCCCAGAAGCTGATGACCAATACATCCTTCGTGTAACGATCCTCGATCATGGGTGCATGGGTAAACAATTGCTCGAAACAATCTTGTATGTGGTCAAGCGTGTGGTACTTGCGCACTGGTTCTGCGTACATACTGCACATCTGCTCAAAGACGCTGTGTGGATCGCCACGAGCACCGATACTCGCCCACGTTTTGTTCCACATCTTCTCAAGATCGATGTTCATTTGCGTATCCTCTTGTGTAGGGTACCTGATTCATTGCCAACCTATCCTACTGAGCGGCACAATGCAAGTGCGAAATATTTGGCGATACTGACTCCTCACGTATACTGAGTGCTATGGTAACAGCAACCGAACAAGCAAATACACTCCTCGACAAGGTACGACCCTACGTACAGACACACGGTGGAGACGTACAGTTGCTTCGTATCGATGATGGTAAAGCATACCTGAAGCTCTACGGCGCATGTGTGGATTGTGGGCTTGCGAGTGTCACGTATAATAAGACAATTGGTCCGCTGCTCATCAAGGAAGTGGACGAAATAGAAGAAGTCATCTTTGAATAGTTAACATATAGAGCATGGCAGACATCCGAGAATACCCACGCAGCGCGGAGGGTTCAAACATTAGTAAGATCGTGGTCGACCGCGACCTCTGCATCGCCGCGGTCTCCTGCATGGCCGTCGCCGCAGAGACGTGGGAGCTCGATGATGAGAACAAGATCGTCGTCACCGATGCGAACTCGGTTGACGATGACACCCTCATCGCATCAGCAGAAGCGTGCCCAACAAAGGCAATATTCCTTTACGACACCGAAGGAAACCAGGTGTTTCCAAAATAGCTTGTAGCGTTTAGAAGATGATCCCCGCCTATGCGGGGATTTCTGTGTATGAGTGACGGGTGTACCACACTATACTAAGTACATGCTCAGCAAAGCAGAAAGCATCATGCTGTGGTCCAGCAACATCTGGATGTTCGGCTGGGGTATGCTCGGTCCCTTGTATGCGGTATTTGCAGAGCAGGTGGGCGGCACAGTGCTCGAGCTCTCGTGGGTGTATGCCATGTTCCTGGTGGTCACCGGTGTTGGCGTGCTTGTGGTAGGTAGAATCGCAGATAGGGTGGGGCATGAGCGGTTGCTCGTGGGTGGCTACGCACTCAGTGCTCTCGCCACGTATGGGTACCTGCTGGTGGGCTCTGTATATAGCCTCTTTGTGGTACAGGTGCTCCTCGGGATCGCTATTGCCCTCTCT
Organism: uncultured Patescibacteria group bacterium; assembly: GCA_947259245.1. Lineage (GTDB taxonomy): Bacteria > Patescibacteriota > Minisyncoccia > Phycocordibacterales > UBA12088 > UBA12088. The sequence continues at coordinate 289 of CAMYLP010000008.1, read as the reverse complement.
GAGCCTACCTGGTACGCGCTCTACGATCGTCACTCTGGTGATGGCAGTCATGATGGATACATCTGGGGACTAGCAAGCGGCTTGGGCTACATACTGCGCGGCACTGCTATGCTCATAGGGGGCTATATAGTCACCCTCTTTTCGTTTGACGTACTATTTCTTGCAATGGGTTCACTACTCATGATTTCCACGTTCTATCAAGCGAGAATACTAAGATATAGGTTACAATGAGTACCATGCAGCACTACACATACGTAATCATTGGTGGAGGTATTGCCGGTACCACAGC
>CAMYLP010000007.1 GCA_947259245.1 uncultured Patescibacteria group bacterium | reverse complement strand
CACAGGGTATGTAGCATGCAGAGTGCAGCTTTGTACTGTGTTACTTTCGTTTCTTACGCGATGTAGGTTTCTCTTCCGCTGCCTTCTTGATGGCCTTCCAGTGGCGCTTCAATTCACGATTCAACTTTGCTGCTTCAACCTCGCCGACTGACTTCATCTTTCCGTACTTCGTTGTTACCTTGTCGACGGTTTCAGCGTACGAGTCGTCGCTCACTTCCTTAACCTTTTCGAAGCGCTCTAACACTTCTCCTTTGGCCTTGAGTGTCCATGCCTTAACCTTTTTTCGATTTGCCGCACCCTTTGGTCCATACAGGTAGTATCCTGCAGCAGCGGCACCTATGAGTGTCGCTTTGAGTCCGAGTGTACCTTTCTTTTTACGTGTACTTTTTTTTGCCATAACACTGCGTGTACCTTTATTTTTTCGTAACTTTTTTACGTTTTCGAGTACTGCGGCGCTTTTTGCTCTCGGCTTTCTCTTCACCAAATGCATCGAGTAGTCCGGACAATGCTTTTACGATGCCCGCACCCGCAACCGCCTTTCCGGCAGTCTGTGCTGACTTTACGCCTTTTCCAACGTTCTCGCGTACTTCATGTACCCCTTCTTTTATGTCGGTACGTACTACCTTGAAATCGTGCGCAAACTCCTCCGCCTCATTTTTCACTAAGTGTGTAATGTCACGAATGTCCCTCAGTATTCTCACGAGGTAGTAGAAGATGAGTATCGCAAGCAGCCCCGCCATTACAACCACAATTGTGGTCACGACGAAAAATATATCCATTTTCAGCACTTCGCTCATATCCATGCCTTTAGTATACCGCCAGCGCCCCTGACCTGCAAAATTCACGGATCACCCCGCAGTGTGTATTTAGGTGCTATAGTGATAGCATGGTACGACTATTGTCCATCACTCTGGTCGCGCTCTTCATTGCCCTTTTGGTGGTGTTCGCGCTTCGTGATGGACCTGCGAATCCGTGGGAACCGTCAGGTCGTGTTGTATTGGTCGCACGAGCGGTACCAAGCCCCGGTGTTGATGAATCTCGTACGTTTGGTATCGGCGTAGACAACGTCCACTTGACCTCCGTGAATGGTGACGATGAACAAGTGAGCATCCGTGTGCGACGGATACTCCTGTCGCACGATTCGACAGCTCATACGGTGCTGCTTGAAACACGTGTTCCGGTCGGCGCATACAATGGCATCAACATGACATTGAGAAGCCCGGAGATACGTGATCACCCGGAAAGCGAGCAGACAGCTGCTGCCGTGGTGTTGCAGAATGAAGCAATTTCGCTGAACGTGCCATACAACGTACGCGAGGAGGAAACCACAGTTATCATACTCGGTATAGAAACGTTCCAAGCCCTGCATGTCCAAAACAACGCACTTGTCTACTTGCCTGTTATACAAACCGAAACACGATCTGACGCCACGGTCCTGCGTACGACAGACGATACTGTCAAGATCGAGGGCGGTGTCATCACTGCAAGTGCAACGTACGGGATGGATTGGACAGGTGTGATGCGACTCAATTATCGTGCACCATCGTCCCCAGACACGGGCACAGACGCCGAACGGGAGCGGTCAGACGCTTCCTCACCGTTTTCGGCGGACAGTCCGTTGGATGTGCGCGAAGCCACAACGACGCTGTAACCGCGCACCATACCCCGTTTGGTGGTGGCGCCACATGACCAGGCAACCATCCTACATACGACGGTGTTTACGAGTCGGACATCTCTGCCACACGCGTTGTTACACAGTCATTGTAGCTTTCGACGCCTTCATTGTATCGTTCGATTAGCGCGCGATACGTCTCTGCCGTGCTGTTGTATAGTTCAGCGGCTGTATTGTACGAGGAGACCCGGTCTCTATAGATGGCTTGCGAAATGCCCTCTTCCTCGACCCTTCCCTGACGTATTCCCGTAATAATCTCGAGTAGTTCCAGTCTGTTCTCAAGCACATCGATCTTTTGACCAAGGTTCTCATTGAGGTCTGGGCAGGTGCTCTTGGGCAATCCAAACGCCTGTACCACTATCCACGTGTTCCTTCCATCATACCGTCCTCGGCCAGCTGCGATGCCAATTTCACTGTATGTACGTGAGAGAATGTTCTTACGGTGACCTGGACTTTTCATCCATGCCTCGACAACCTCCTTGCTCGATGCGAAATCACCAAGTGCCAAATTTTCACCTACTGCAAGGTACGTGTATCCGACACGACGTGCGAGGTCTGATATAGATTCTCCGGAAGGTGATACGTGAGCAAAGTACTGATGTGCAAATAAGTCCTGCATCTTCATAGCAGCCGCGTGCGACAGCTCACCATCACTGTCCAAGAGTGTCATGCCGTTACGGTATCGCTGCGCGTTTGTGTGGGCTAGAACGCTGACCGCGTTAATGGTTGGGTACGCTGCGTACGTGGGTGTGTGCGAAACAACAAATGTCCCCATAACGGCAAGAAATACGAGTGATGTTAGGGACTTTTTCATGACCTATAGTGTACCAATGTACGTCGCCCATGCATAGAGACACCTTTCACATTCTGTCGTTCTTATCTATACTGGACGTATGGACGAGTTGGTAGACATGCTTGTGGATGAGGGTACTCTGCGCACCCCGCATATAATCGACGCATTTCGTGCTGTCGATCGTGCCAAATTCGTGCCTGATGAGGAAAAAGCTCATGCACACGCAGATTATCCGCTCCGTATCGGCTATCAACAAACAATTTCCCAACCGACTACGGTCGCATTTATGCTTGAGTTGCTCCAACCGCAACAGGCGGAGAGCGTACTCGACATTGGTGCGGGCTCAGGTTGGACCACAGCACTGCTGGCGTACATTGTCGGCGAACATGGCAGTGTCTTGGGTCTTGAGCGGGTAGAGGAACTCGTGGCATATGGCCAGAGCAACATCGCCCCCTTTCAGTTTTCACAGGCGCGAATCGAACGCGCCGGTACCGAACTCGGACGGCCGAGTGAAGCCCCGTTCGACCGTATCCTCGTCTCAGCAGCAGCACACGCTTTCCCGCATGAGCTTGTGAGCCAGGTGCGAGAGGGGGGTGTACTGGTGGTACCGGTGCGTGAAGCGATTTGGCGGATAGAACGTGTCGAGCATCAACCACTCATACAGAAGTTCGAGGGTTTCGCATTTGTTCCGCTCATAGAGGAGTAGCTGTAGGGATGCACTCACGTATGGTATACTGCGCCAGTGATGAGTAACTAACATAAGCGCTTATGGCAGACGATACACAGTATACCTGCGCCGTGAAAGTTGGTGAGGAGATACCCAACTACACGCTCAAGGCATATCATAAGGATAAGATCCAGGATATTTCACTGAAGGACGCACGCGGTAAGTGGTTAATTCTCTTCTTCTACCCTGCAGATTTCACGTTCGTGTGTCCCACTGAGTTAGAGGAGATGGCCAAGCTCTACAAAGATTTTGTGAAGGAGGATGCTGAGGTCATGTCCATCTCAACCGACACACACTGGGTACACAAGGCCTGGCACAATGATTCTGAGGCAATAAAGAAAATTGAATTTCCGATGCTGGCTGACCCTACCGGATCACTTTCACGTGCATTCGGTGTTTACATCGAGGAGGAGGGGGTCGACCTACGTGGTTCATTCATCATAGATCCCGACGGGGTCATTCAGGCCATGGAGGTGCATGCTGATGGCGTAGGACGGTCGGCAACAGAGCTCTACCGCAAGTTTCAAGCAGCAAAGTTCGTTGCTGAGCACGGCGGCCAAGTGTGTCCCGCATCGTGGGAGCCTGGTAAAGATACACTCAAGCCAGACCTCGAACTTGTTGGTAAGATCTAACCGATTCCCCAATAGTAAGTACTCAAAGAAAAAAGCCGGCACTGCCGGCTTTTTTTGTAGAAGATACCGCTCTATGTGCTTCTAGCTCCTTCATGATGCCATCAGCCTTCTAAATGCGATGTGCGACTCAAGCCGCTGGGCAAATTTTTTCCGTTTACTTCGACTGGGGCGCTCGCATACTCTAAGCACGATCGGACCTGGATTTTCTATGCTGGTTCCTCGCATGCGCATATCTTGAACAGCGACCAACCGTTTCCCAAATATCTTACCTGCAATCTGGTTACACATTTTCATCTGCACATGCCATAGGTGTGGAGTGCACATTGTTGTTACGAGATACTCATCACCCTTATGCTCTTCAAGAGTTGTTACGTAATGGGCGACTCGTACAACAGGGTGTTGCACTAATGCAACACTTCCCTCTTTCTCTTCATTCATTGGTCAATCCTCTCAATAATGAACGTCGGCAGGAGTATGCAGAAGAATAGTTCTGTTGACAACAGTAATGCCAATATTGTTTTGTACAATACTAGGTGTACTGGTGGTAATATGACGCACGACTGCTATACTCGAGTACATGAATAAAAGAAGCCGTAAACACGCGTCCCGTAAACACACGCGTGGTCAGATAGCCAAGGAGGAGCTCTCAGGCATGATACGTCTTACATCGCGCGGTTTCGGTTACGTAGATGTGCCCGAGTTCGAAGAGGATATCGAAGTGCCGCCCGAACTCTTAAACACTGCTCTACACAGAGATACTGTCCGCGTCGCGCCACACCCGAAGAGACGCAACGGACGCATACGGGGTGAGGTGGTGGAAGTGATCGAACGAGCCAAGACGCGTTTTGTCGGTACGCTTGAAGAAGAGGATGGATACCACTTTGTGCGTCCGGATGATCACCGCATATATACAGACTTCATAGTCGAGCGAGGTGATACAAGTGGGGCCCCTTTGGGTCAGAAGGTAGCCGTTGAACTGGTGCGATGGAGTACAGCAAAGAAGAATCCGCTTGTCCGTATCGTAAGTGTACTTGGTCCTGCAGGCGAACATGAGACTGAAATGCGCAGTATTGTCGCCGGTCAGGGTTTTGATTGGCACTTCCCCACCGACGTCGAGCATGAAGCGGAGCAGCTCCGCGTAGACAAGGATGAAATGTTCGCTACTGAGATACCAAGGCGTCGTGACTTTCGTGACGTCACTACTTTTACGATCGACCCCGCTGACGCCAAGGACTTTGATGATGCAATTTCAGTACGTACACTCGATGACGGATCAGTCGAACTAGGTGTACATATTGCAGACGTCTCCGCCTACGTGCGACCGGACACGCCGCTTGATAAGGAAGCTGGTGAACGCGGCACCTCAATATACCTCGTGGACCGCACCATCCCCATGCTTCCTGAAGCACTCTCTAACGACCTCTGCTCACTCGTACCCAATGAAGAGCGTCTCGCCATGAGCGCTGTCTTCGTCATGTCACCGGACGGTACCGTACACGAACGGTGGTTCGGTGAGACTGTTATCAAAAGTACAAGACGCTTCAGCTATCAGGAGGCGCAGGACATCCTTGATAAAGGTGAGGGCGACCTCTTCACTGAGCTTTCTATTGCAGACAGTATATCGCGTGTCCTTCGTAAAGAACGTTTCAAAAACGGCTCTATTGGCTTCGAGACCGACGAGATAAAGTTTGAGCTTGACGAGAAAGGGAGACCGATACGCGCGTTCCGTAAGGAGCGTCTGGAGACGATGATGATGATCGAGGACCTGATGCTGCTCGCAAATAGAGAGGTGGCCACTTGGGTCGCGCAGCAGTGTGAGCAGCGAAAAGGTAAGTGTGTATTTGTTTGGCGCATCCATGACACACCGAAGGTTGAGCGCGTTGAAGAGTTAGCGTTGTTCCTCAAAGTACTGGGGTATGAGCTCCCACATAAAGATGGGATTGTGACCGCAAAAGCGCTGAACAGACTGTTTGATGAAATAGGGGGCACGACCGAAGCAGACATGATAGAAACGGCAGCCATACGTACGATGGCAAAAGCAATATACAGCACGAAGAATATTGGTCATTTCGGGCTAGCATTTACACACTACACCCACTTCACCTCGCCCATTCGGCGCTATCCTGACCTTATGGTCCACCGAATCGTGAAGGCGTGGGCGGGTGGTACACCTCCCACCGGTAAGGATTTTCCCTGGTACGATCGCATGTGCACACAAAGTTCTGAGAGAGAGATAGCGGCAGCAGAAGCTGAGCGCGACTCGATAAAACTGAAGCAGGTTGAATACATGGCAGGACACATCGGCGAAGTATTCAAAGGTGTCGTGAGTGGTATTAGTGACTACGGCCTCTTTGTGGAAGAAACGGAAACTCTCGCAGAGGGTCTTGTACGCGTCAGTACCATGAAGGACGATTTTTATGAGCTCGGTGCGCACGGCTACCGTTTGATAGGCAGCCGCACCGGCAAGACACTCTCTTTGGGCGACACGGTGCAAGTGAAACTAACGGGTGTCGATATCGAGCGTAAACAGATCGACTGGGAGTTGAAAGATAAGATCGGCTAATCGTCCAACGCGTCACGTGCTGCGTCGCGCAGTTCCTTTGCCTCGCTCTCACGAAAAACACCCTCCTTCGTGTACGAATCAACTATTGTATCGAACTCATCCGGAGTGATGACACCCTTCTGATTACGAGCTGCACCGTAGTCTTTGTCACTGCTCATGGAAAGAGCAACATCGAGAATCTGCTGCTTGCGCTTTCTTGTCGCACGTGAGCCGTGGAACGAGCCGTGCAAACGGTTGAGCAAACGGTTGTGGTGCGCCGTAAGCTCGTGCTCTGTGATGCCTTTCTGTCTATGTCCACCGAACAGTGCCATACACCTACTGCATCAGGATATCCTCAATTACCACAGGTTCAATGGGTACATCGCCTGGTCCTGTCTGTACCTTGGATATACTATCTATCACGTCCATGCCCTGCACGACGCGACCGAACACCGGATGTTTGCTTGATAGCGGCTGCTTATCGTAATCAAGGTTCGTGTTGTCGACAGTGTTGATGAAGAACTGGCTCCCACCTGTATCGGGACCACTGTTTGCCATGCTCAGCGTACCGCGGACGTTTGAGAGGCCAGGTATGAACTCGTCCTCTATGGCGTAGCCAGGACCACCGGTACCCCAACGAGCTGCCATGGAGTCATCTTTCGTGAGCGGGTCGCCGCCCTGTATCATGAAACCGTCAATGACACGGTGAAACTTAATGCCGTCGTAGTAATCAGCTTGTGCCAACTGCAGGAAGTTGCCAGCAGTAATGGGCGCATCTTTAGTGAAGAGCTCAATCACAATGTCACCTTGGTTGGTCTTCATGACCACGGTGGCGTTCTCACTTTGTTCTGGTTCTGGCATAGGAATATTTTCGTTAGTAAACTCTTGTGGATCCGTTACACCACTTGCAGCCTCCAGCGCTGCAGTAGCCGACTCTGTGGACTCTTCGTTTGTGGGGACCGGTGCTGTACCCAGTTTGTTGAGTCCCAATAGTATGAGCAGTGAGATCGCTACAAGTATACCTATGATATAGAGTTGCTTCATGTGGTGGCACGTTAGGAATGCGAATAAATGCTGTGTCCCAGTATATCGTTACCGAGCGCTTGAATCAAAACCTTGCATGGTCATATTCATGTTGTCTAATATATACGACTGTGCGCTGTGTATCGTCTGAGGTACTCATACACACTGCCACAAACAACAACGTTAGAGAAATTATATATGGCTCCACACCGCCGAGTCCATACTAGCTATTATTTTGCGACCGCAGCCGCTTCGTCAAATTTTACAGATAGTATTCGTGAGACACCATCCACTCCCATGGTCACGCCGTACAGTACGCCCGCACGACTCATTGTTTCCCGATTGTGTGTAATGAGGATGAGCTGACTTTTCTTTGCCAGGTTTTCTATCATGTCCCCGTACCGCCGTGAGTTGGCCTCATCAAGCGCCGCGTCTGTTTCATCAAGTATCAAGAACGGGGGCGGATTCACCTGACTCATCGCGAAGATAAGTGCAATGCTCGTAAGCGCCCGTTCGCCACCCGAGAGTACCATGAGACTCTGCACTCGTTTTCTAGGTAGCGACACTTCAACATCAACGCCACTCTCCTGCTCTATGTCCTCCTCTTCCGCAGGTACATCATCACCAAATAACGCGGTGGCGATCTTACCTCTTTTCCTTTGCTGCACCACCGTGAGCTTTGCTGAGCCACCACCGAACATCAGTGTGAAAAACTCATTGAACTGTTCCCCAATAGCTGCGACACCCGCCTCGAACTTCTCATTGAGCTCACGGTCGAGCTCCGTTAGCAATTCATGCAACTTTTGTTCCGACGACTCAAGGTCACGTAGTTCGTGTTCAAGGAACTCATCCCGTTCCTTTACTTCTCCGTACTCTTTCGTGATATCATCAGCATTGCCACCACCCATCTCTTCCAGCCGTATTTTCATCTTTTCAAGTTCACGACGTCGTTTCAACTGTTCGCTACGGTCCTCCTCAACGTCAAAGTCAACCACCCCTGCTTCGGTAAGATCATACGCTTTGTAAGCTGCCACATCACGTCCAATGAGAGCAATTCCCTCACCTATCTCACGTTTGAAGTCCTCCTCCTCTCGCGCAAGTGATGTGGCGCGGGCATCCAGCTGGCCTAGCGTGTTGCGAAGTGCGCTCTCTTCGGCAATAAGCGTGAACAGCTCGCGCTCTTGCTCTCTGTTCTCGTCCTTCCGCAGCTCGAGCTCGTTGCTCAACGTATGCATGTCCTCCTCATGCTCTGCGATACGCGCCGTAACACTAGCAATCTCAGACTCTGTTTGTGTCTTTTCCAAGCGTAGTCGATCGAGCGTGTCCGTGTCCAGTTCGTACCCCTTTCCACCTGCTTTGTGTCGTACCACAAACTTTCTGACCAACGTTTGTGCTGCCTTCACGGCATCACGGAGAGGCTTCACCTCGCCCTCCCTATGTGCATGATCCAGTATACGAGTAAGTTCCTCCCAGAATTTGCGTGCCTCTTTATACGGAACCGGCGCTCCCTCCTGTCCTTCCGCCTTCTCACGCTCGTTCGCAAGTCGCTGTTCTTCAAATGCGAGTTGTCCCTCGATGCGACCAACGATACGTGTATGCTCCCCAAGCTTGTGTCGCAGGTCCACGAGCTGTCGCTCGAGGTCGAGCAGGTGCTCCCGTTCCGCATCTCCCTTTTTTACCTTTTCAAGTTGATGTCGAAGGGTGTTGATGCGTCCGGTGATGCGTTCGAGCTGTGTGGTGGGCTCAGCACGAAGACCTGAGAGCGACTCACGTTCGTACGTGAGGTAGTTTTCTTCCCGTTTTAGATACTCGTGGTAGGTACCTACGAGCGTTTCTCTCATTGCACGGGCTTTCTCCATCTTTTTCACTTGCCGTTCAAGAAAAGCGAGGTGTGGGGCATTTTCTTTACGAAGGGCTTCAACCTGCGCCTTGTTCTCCTCCGTCTTCTCAAGCTTGCGTAGACTTTCTTCTTTCTTGTATTGATATATTCGTAATCCAAGTGCATCCTCTATCATATGTTTTCGCTCCTTCGGACTTGCTGCGAGCACTCTGTCTGCCTCACCCTGGCTGATAATGTGATGACCGCTTGAGCCGATATTTGCCCCTGCGAGCAGTTCCACTACGTCCTTGAGACGGACTTTTGAACTATTTATGAAGTACTCGTTCGCCCCATCTCTGTAGACAACTCTCTCTATGACCACCTCGTCAAAATCAATATCCAGCAGGCGTTTACTGTTGTCGAACGCTGCCTTCACAGACGCACGGTTGCTACGCGGCACCTCGCTGGTGCCACCCCATATGAGATCTTCACCGCGCTTTCCGCGCAAGCTCTTCATTGACTGTTCTCCAAGAACAAAGCGGAACGCTTCTGCGGCATTACTCTTCCCGGAACCATTCGGACCTACAATTGCCGTAATTGGCGTCGAGAACTCCAGCTCACTTTTTTTTCCGAACGACTTAAAACCGATCAGTTCAAGCGATTTGAGATACATATACAAAGTATACGGTACTTGGCCGTTGGTAACAAAGTACTGCACTTAGCGCCACTGCATGCGTAGTGTGCGGATGGTCACGCTGTAAAAAAACAGAGCATGTACGTACGTACCATGCTCTGTGCATTCCTCGAGACGAGGAGGGACAGGTAGTGCTACCCAGCATACGCCCACCGACGTGCAACATGCGCTTCGGTAAAGAGGGAGTTATTGTTATCGTGCAGCGTGTAGAGAAATACTACACGAGTGGATTTATGCGATTTGCACACTAGTGCTGGTAGGGGTGGGTCGTTCTGACGTGCAAACGTCTTACACATTGTCGTGCCTATCACATCGATCGGTCCGCGTACTCCTTTTGAGTCGTCACTGTTGCACGCGGGCCATAGTGTGCCGCCGTTCTGCATTGCGTCCATGATCTCATCATGGCTATTGAACTCTCGTTCCATTGCTCTCCTCCATATTGATATCGCACTAGCTCTTTGACCGAACATCCGAGTGGACCAGAAAACTCCACGCGTCATTGTACCGTACTAGTTTTTAATGGCAAGTCACTGCAGATTGTTCTGCTATGCTCACCATGTGCGTAGCGTTGTGTATACGAGATACAAACAAGCCGCTTACGGCGGCTTGTTTTAGTGTTCCGGATTCGGGCGCTAATTTATTTCGCAGGTGTTACCTGCACACGCAAGCTCTTTGGCTTGCTCTGTCTCATCCTGGAGCTCGTACGTTACCAGTTTGCTGTAGTCCAGGTTCTCAAATGCTTTCACGAGCTTCTCATACTTCTCCTTGTCGATAGCCTCATATGGTGCCAAGCGATAGCTGTGATTGCTTCGTGGTAGGAAGGAAAGACCGCCGATCATGTCCCAGTTCTCGTAGAGCCAGTTTGCAACGCCAACCCACTCATCCTCACCGATGGAGATGGTGACTGAAGGGTTGTGCTCGGTGTAGTTTGTCTTGACGACCTTCCAGTACTCAAGCTGCTCGATAGCAGAAAGGTCGTTGTTGTAGACAGAGCTCTTCGGACTCTTGACGGGAAACTCCAGCACAAAGGTGTTTGCGTTTTCCAAGGTTTGCCCCACCTCCGTCTGATGCGGGAGTCCCTGATCCTTAAGCATCTTGAAGAGCGAGTCGGTCGACGCGATGCGGATGCGGCGGATGTAGTACTCGCTGTGGCGTGGGTGCATGCCACTTGCACAGTTCACAGTTTGGGACACGGTGCCAGACGGCTTCACGGCGGTGACTGAGGTGCTCGCAGGGATACCGAAGCGTTTTGCGTACTTCTTGTTTACTGCCACTGCCTCATCTCGTAAGCTTCGCAAGACCTCAGGCTTTCGAGCCTCAGGAGAGTCCCACTGTCCAGTGACTGAAACACCGAGCAGGCGCTCTGCTTCACAGTTTTTGGTCCACTCCTTTGAGAGATAACCAAACTTGGTGAGTGAACTTTGGTACGTGCCAAGTATTGCTGCAATGCGTATCTTCTTCTTGAGGCTCTCCGGTGTGTCATTGCGTCGTGCAATCACTTCAGAGAGGTTACAGAACTGTTTGCTCTGGAGAATGATCTCACCACATGGATTGGTACCAACCGGTTCTGTTATCTTGCCGTTCTTCACGAGTCCTTTCTTCTTCCAGAGAGCTACACGGCGCTTTGGTATCTGAGAGAGCAAGCTGCCGCGGTTGAAGACACCGCGCTCACCACTACGACCTTTCATGAGTGCCATCCATTCATCCATAAATTCTTCACTGGAAGGCTTCACCTCGTACACGGCGCTGTTATTCGCCATCATGCGGTGCGGATCGGTGTTATAAAATGCACCATCTTTCGCATGCCGTATGTTATCGTCATCAAGGTCCGAGAGTGAGATCATGGCTGTACGACGTACGCCGCCTGAGACGATAGCTTCGCCTATCTTACAGAGGATGTCGTGCGCGTCTATGTTTCGTAGGCGCCTGTTCTGGCGGGAGAGTATGGTTGAGCGCGTGAAGTCGAGGAGTGACCGTAGTGGTTCAGGGCCGGAAGCCTTACCGCCCATGGTCTTCAGACGTGCACCTGCCGGCCGTACCATGCTGTAATCAAACTGCACATCCTTGCCGTCGTACCAGGTCTTCATGCCGTGTACCAATGCCTTCGCCCACCCTTCTTTTGAGTCTTCTACGACATGGGTCTTGAGTATGGTGCCACCCTGCTCTTTTATCTGTGGAAGTTGCTCTATGTTCTTGCTCTCGGCAGAAAAACCGACGCCACAGCCGGATGCACTGAGGTATAGCACCTCGCCAAAGTCGTCGAGCTTTGTAGGTGCGATGTAGCTGCAATTGTATGCAACAGCGTTACAGCGTTCTGCCGGTGCACCGGAGAACTGAAGGAGCCGCATCGAAGGCATTGCCTCCTGCTTGAGTATCGCTTCACGTACTTCCCCGTACTCGGTGTCTGTGAGTTTGTCGCCAAGGTTCTTCTTCATGAACGACATGTAGCGGTCGACTGTCTCTATCCAGGTCTCTCTTCGATTTTCAGTTTCGATCCAGCGTGCATACGTGCGTAGGTACACAAATTCACCGAGTGGATTGCCCTCGTAGTATTTGCTGCTCTCTATCGCCAACTTGCGTACTTTCTCCGGTACCGAGATTGAGTGTTTGCGTAGACGTGCACGTTCTTCACGGTAGAGAATGTAGTGCTTCGCAACCTTCACGTACTCACTCAGAATCAGTTGGCGTTCGACCTCATCTTGGATTCCCTCCACTGTCGGTAAAAAGTTTTTATACTTTTTAGCAATACGCACAACGTCGGCCACGACCTTGTGCGCTACCATTTCAGCCTCTTCCGGTGAGCCTTCACCCACTTGCTCCATCGCCATGGAGATAGCACGTACTATCTTATGAAAATCAAAGGATACTATGCTACCGTCGCGCTTCTGTATCTGTGGCACGAACTTGCTGTAGTACGAGCCCTTGTGCAACGCTTTGTGCTCAGCATCACTCTGTTCAGCATCAGGTTCAAAAATCTTGTCAATAGTTTCGCGGGGGCTGCTTTTCTTTGTGGCTTTTGTGCGTGAACTGGATGTGGCCATAGGCGTATTATAGCTAGAACTGCTGATAAAAAAATTCACGGGCTCGTGAAGGTGATACCTGTATTGTACTCCTGTTTACTGTGTGTCTGTGTGGAGAAGTCCACCATTTTTTTACAGCGAAACATTTTCCTTATTCTGCCTATATTTAGTAATTAAAAATGTTGATTTTCCTACATTTTTCACTATACACTGCTCCACCTATTGACGAGAAAACTTCGACCTGCATCGGGGTGCGAGGTACCTTCAACGTAGTGTGCGCAGCAGAAGGCCAGTCAACCGGAACAATGCATCACTGGCCCCAGCGTGCGTATATGGCATCATCACCGAGCGCTTCTTCTATACGAAGGAGCTCGTTGTACTTCGCTACGCGGTCGGTGCGACTCATAGAACCTGCCTTTATCTGTCCAGTGCCGAGTCCCACCGCAAGGTGTGCGATGGTCGTATCCTCAGTCTCACCGGACCGGTGGCTGATGATGGCGTTCCACCCCGCTTCATGGGCGATATCAACTGCAATAATGGTTTCACTCAAGGTACCTATTTGGTTCGGTTTAATGAGGATTGCATTTGCTGCCTGTTCTTCAACCGCCCTCCGTAAAAATGAGACGTTCGTGACCAGAAGATCATCACCCACAAGCTGTAGACGTGAGCCGAGTGCTTTGTTGAGATTCACCCAGTTGGGCCAGTCACCTTCAGCAAGACCGTCCTCCACCGAGACTAGTGGAAAGTCATGCGCAAGCGATGCATACATTTCTATCAGTTCATGCGCGTTGAGTGAGCGCTCCTCGCTCGCAAGCAAATAGGTATCATCTTCTTGCAGCAACTCTGATGCTGCAACATCGATGCCGAGCGCGATGTCCTCACCGGGTACGTAGCCGGCAGATTCGATTGACTTCATGAGCAGGTCAAGCGCCTCTCGATTCCCCTGCGCAACACGTGGTGCGAAGCCACCTTCATCACCGACTGTCGTACCGTAACCTACCTCCATAAGAATATCTTTCAGGGTGTGAAACACTTCTACTGTCATGCGTACCGCTTCCGTGAATGAACGTGCACCGACCGGTAAGACCATGAACTCTTGTATGTCTGTGCTCTGTACTGCGTGCCTGCCTCCATTGATGAGGTTGCACATCGGTACCGGCATGAGTGGTGAGCGCTCAAGCGTGGACAACTGCCCGAAGTAGTCGTAGAGGAACAAGCCGCGCGAACGCGCCTCCGCTTTTGCTGCGGCAAGGGAAACGGCGAGCATGGCATTGGCGCCCAAACGTTCTTTGTTGTCCGTTCCATCCAGGTCACGCAGTGTTTGGTCAATCGTTGCTTGCTCAGAGGCCTGTATACCGACAAGCGCTTCGCGTATCTCCCCATTCACATTTGCAATTGCTGTCTGCACGCCCCTTCCCATGTATGCTTCGCCACCATCCCGCAGCTCGTGTGCCTCAAATGAACCGGTCGACGCACCACTCGGTACAGCTGCCCGGCCTAGCGAGCCGTCTTCGAGTAGGACATCTGCTTCTACTGTGGGATTGCCCCGGGAATCAAGTATTTGTCGTGCGTAGATTTGTGTGATAGTAGCCATACGGATATCTTTTGGTAACAATAAATGTATAGTAGCAGGCTCCCATGACAGAGGCTACCGCTATAGACTGCACAATGCGACGTGCTTGCATCTGTTGACACATGACCATATTGTGGCATGATACGATCAGGTTTTCAAAATGTACAGGAGGATGGCAATGAAAGTTATAGCCCCAATGGTATTGCTGCTGACTATTTTTGCCTACGGATGCGCAGAGACAGAGCCACGCGAGTGCGCCGAGCTCATTCGTATCATAGGGTGTGAGGAATCTACCTCAGAACTTCTTGAGTGCGCGGTTCGCGTGCGTGAGCGAAGTGGTCGTATCGTAAAAAAAATTATGCTTGTTCCAAAAGACAAGTAGCTCAAACTGAAAACCGCCTCACGGCGGTTTTTCTGATGCTTTATGAGTATGTTCTATTTTTTTCGTGCCTGCTCTGCCTCAGCTATCTTTGGCAACGTCTTTATGACAGTGTCCGGCGTGAAGGAGAGGCTTGAGATACCGAGACTTACCAAGAACTGTGCAAACTCAGGGAAGTCACTCGGCGCCTGACCGCAAATACCGATGTACTTGTCGCGTTTGTTACATGCCTCTATGGCGGGCGCTATCATGCGCTTTACCGCCTCATTGTTCTCGTTGGCAATGTGTGCGATGACGTTGTTGTCGCGGTCCATACCAAGGGTGAGCTGTGTAAGGTCGTTGCTTCCTACTGACATGCCGTCGAAGCGGTCAAGGAATTCGTCTGCGAGGAGTACATTCGATGGAATCTCACACATCACGTACACTTTCAAACCCTTGTCTCTATCAAGCCCGTACCCCTTCATGACCTCGAGAACCAGATCTGCTTCCTCAAGGGTCCGGCAGAACGGTACCATCGGAATGACGTTGTCGAGTCCATACTCGGTTCGAACTTTATTCATAGCTTCACACTCGAAGCCGAATGCTGTTTTGAACTTCTCATCATAGTACCTGCTCGTCCCGCGCCATCCTATCATCGGATTCTCCTCCTCTGGCTCGTACAGGTACCCACCGAGGAGTGTGCGGTACTCGTTTGTCTTGAAGTCACTAAAGCGGATGATGACGTCATTTGGATAGAATGCAGCAGCTATCTTTGCGATACCCTCCGCAAGTTCATCAACGTAGTAGCGAGTCTTGTCTTCGTAGCCGTACGTGAGTTTGTCTATGTCCTCCATGAGCTCGCGTTTGTCCTCTTGCCCCTCACCTGCCCACCACTTTATCTTGTCGTACTCTACAAGCGCGTTCGGATGCACTCGGATGTGGCTCATGATGATGAACTCCAAGCGGCCAAGACCAACACCCTGTACCGGCAGGTATGTGTTCTTGAAAGCTTCGTCGGGTGAACCGACATTCACCATCACCTTGGTCTTGAGTTCCGGTAGCTTGTCGAGGTGGTGATCTATCTGCTCGAAGTCGATGTTGCCCTTGAGCACGCGCCCCGCCCCTCCCGAACAATCCACCGTCACCGGGGTACCGTCTGTAAGTACGTTCGTTGCATTTTCAGTGCCCACGATGCAGGGTATGCCGAGCTCTCGGGAGACAATGGCTGCGTGGCTCGTGCGGCCACCCTTGTCAGTTACTATAGCGCTTGCAATCTTCATGATAGGCTCCCAGTCTGGGTCGGTTATCTCGGTCACGAGTACCTCGCCTTCTTTGAAGTCGTGTATGTTCTCGACGTCGCGTATCACATGCACGTTGCCGTGTGCTATCTTGGTGCCGACCGATGTGCCCTTCGTGAGTACCTCGCCATCGCCCTTGAGTTTATACTCACTGAACACATTCTTATCGCGCATGGAAATGACCGTCTCAGGACGTGCCTGTACGATGTAGAGTTCGTTATTGAGACCATCCTTTGCCCACTCCATATCCATCGGCTGGTAGTGGCCATGTTTCGTACTGAAATGCTTTTCGATGGTGAGCGCCCAGCGTGAGAGTGTCTCGAGCTCTTCGTCGCTAATGCAGTAGCGAGCGCGGTCCTCTTCGGGCACGTCGACTATCTCGCCGCCTTTCTCACCGTATATCATTTTCACCTCTTTGCTTCCGATGTCTCGCCCAATAACACCATGCAAACCTTTCTCAAGTGAAGGTTTAAAGACCGTAAAGCTGTCTGGCGTAACCTTTCCCTGCACAACCATCTCTCCAAGGCCGTAGGCAGCGTCGATAATGACCACCTTGTCGAAGCCCGTCTCCGTGTCAATAGAGAACATCACACCGGAGGTTGCCATATCCGAGCGAACCATCTTCTGTACACCGACAGACAGCGCAGCATCGGTATGCGAGAATCCCTTGTCAGCACGGTAGCTGATAGCCCGGTCGGTAAAGAGACTTGCTATGCATTTCTTTGTGGCAATGAGTACATCTTCGTCACCCACCACATTCAGGTACGTTTCCTGCTGACCTGCGAAGGAGGCGCCCGGTAGGTCCTCCGCTGTGGCACTACTTCGCACTGCAACGTCTTCGGTACCCTCAAGATCAACGAGCTCCTGGTACGCGGAAACGACAGCGGACTTCAAGTCCTCTGGAAGCTCTTCTGCAAGTATAAGCTCACGCACTGTTTTGCCGCGGTGCTGGAGCTCTCGCACGTCGTGTGTGTCGAGCCCTTCGAGAGTGTCATTTATTCTAGATCGGAGGTTGGTCGTATCTAAAAAATGGTTGTACGCCTCAGCAGTTATCGCAAACCCATTCGGAACCCGCACGCCAAGGGGTAGCAGCTCACGCACCATCTCACCCAGTGCAGCATTCTTTCCACCTACGCGCGGTACGTCCTCTATTGTGAGGTCTTTGTACCAGATAACGAACGGATTATTTTGATTCATACGAAGAACATTTGCCGCTAATGTACATACACACAGGAAGCCGCCAGCACTGGCGCCTCCTCTAGCTCGACCCGTGTTTCATCGCGATCACCAGATCGGCTACGTTAGCTCCAGTATACCCCGTCTCCACACCCTGCTGTAAAGTGTGGAAAAAGGAAAACGTGTCGTTAGTGAAAAGGAAGTCCTCTGCATTCAAGCCACGTACGTGCGCTTGTTCGCGTGTGTGGGCATCCGCTATGCCTCCCGCCACGTCTGTATTGTCACGTCCATCGCTTGCAATAGAAAGCACCAGCTCATCGTCATTGATGAGCGGCAGCGCAGCAGCAGAAAGTTCCTCATTGCGACCGCCCTTGCCGGGGCCGGTGATGGTCACGGTGGTTTCCCCGCCGTACAAGAGTACACTTCTTTCTTTAGAATCGTGCAGCTTTTTAACGATCATGTCTGCCACCTCTTTTGCTTCACCTTGAAGCTCGGTGTCACATATTTCCGCAGTGTAGCCAAGCTCCTCGGCACGAGCCTTCATGGCGTCAAGCGCCGTTCTGTTTGTGACCACGAGCTCGTTACGCACTCGGCTAAACTTCTCTGTATCCTTGGGTGTCTCAAAAAGATGCTCGACAGAGAAACTCGCCGATGCTCCGTACATGTCGAAGACACGTTTTGCATCTTCTAGCGTGCTTTCATCAAGGACGGTCGGGGCACTCGCTATGGTGTGCAAATCGTCGCCCGGTACATCCGAGAATATCATGGTCACCAGTTGTGCTGGGTGTGTTGCTGCGGCAATGTGACCACCGCGCGCACGGGAGAGGTGCTTGCGTACCGTGTTGAGCTCCTCAATGGTCGCTCCCTTCTTGAAAAGGTGCCGTACGAGCGATGCCTCATCGGCGCACGTATGTGTCTCAGGCTGGCACAGCAGTGTCGAGCCACCTCCAGATATTACGGCAAGGACCAGATCGTGCTCGGTGGCTTTTTTTGCTAGCGTAAGAAGCTCTGCAGTATGTTGTGCATTCTCATTGGTCGGATATGGGTGACTACCCTCCAGCGCCTTGATGCGGGTGAGTGCATCGGTACCACGCACATCGAGAACCACACCTTCCGTGATACGTTCTCCCAGTATTGCCTCGAGTTCCAGTGCTGCATCGATGGAACACTTTCCCACACCGAGAATGTACAGGTGCTCATATTCCGAAAGGTCAAACTCGGCACCATGCACCATGAGCTTATTGCCGCTCAATCGCACAGCGTTTCGCACGACCGTGGGTGTTTGAATTGCCTGAAAGCCAGCCTCAGCAATGGAGAGGAGGGATGTGCGTGCTGGCGTCACCGCAAGTGAATCGAAGTTCTGTATCACATGACCCTCTATCTCTGGCATAGCCAGAGTATAGCATGGAGCTGCTATGGGTCGTCTTTCCTCTATGCACGTACGCATCTTACTCTCGATGCTCTGAGCATGCTTTCTTGTTGATGTACGCTGAGTGATTGCACATCTTACAGGTGTTGTCACGAAACTGATAGTTGTTATATATGAAGTGCCCTCGTGATACTGCGGGTAGTCTAAACGGGTATGGAGAATCTTAGAAAAAGCCACCCAAGAGGGTGGCCTTTGTACATTTCGCAGTTCCTACGATCGCTTTATTTGGAGCCTGACAAGGGCAGCAACAGCGCGGCGATCGTCATCAATCCGAAAACGATGGTACCGATTGACCCCAACCAGGACACCCACATCATCCGAACAAACTCAGTGAACGCCTGTTGGCTTGTGAGGTTCTGCTCCAGGCTGATTACAGCCATGTCATACAGCGGGCTCATCACACCTACCACGGCGATGGTAAAGGAGATGACCGTGCACAATAACCACAACCACCAAAGTTTCAGAAACATTGCGTATCTCCCCTATGACGTAGTTCGTGATGTATTTTAACATAGATTATATAGATGTCAACGTTGTTCTAGACATATACATACATATGTGTTTTAATAGCCCTCACATGCGTAGAACGAATCCCATTCCACACACTTCCCTTCGTATAGGCCGCTCCAGTGCTGGCCTGGGCCTCTATGCAACCAAGAAGATAAAGCCGGGGATGTACATTGAGTACGTGGGCCCGATCATTACGAACGAGGAGGCAAATGAACTCACCCGAGCACGCTACCTATTTGAGATAAACGGTAGATGGACAATCAACGGTGCTACCCGTCATAACATAGCCCGTTACATCAATCACTCGTGTGTACCTAACTGTGAATCCATACAACGAGGCAAGCGCATTTTTATTAAGGCCATACAACACATTAGGCCGGGCACCGAGCTGGTGTATGACTACGGTGAGGAGTACGTTGATGAGTTTATAAAACCTCACGGGTGCCGCTGCCGTAAGTGTCTCTAGCTAACTTTGAAAATGTGCATGTGGGTGGTACGGTTGTGGAAGAACAGTACACACCATGCCTACAATGAGGAGGAAACATGACTTACGATAGGGACCATATCGTGTGGCGAATACATGACGCATTACGTTGCAATGAGCTACCTGAGACGATGCCTGATGCGTACGTTGAGGTTGATGAAAGACACATCACGCTTCTGGGTGAACTCTCGCCGAGCATGGCAAACCTTTACATCCTACAGTACCAACAAGGAAAGGTGGCGGAGCAGGCTCTCATGGAGTCATTATTCCAGTCGGATAGTACGCATGAGGGCGCACTCGCCAGTCAGACATTCCGCACTGAGTACCGGTATTGGCGACTGGCGCGTGATGTGTTCTATAGCAAGCTGGCGCGAGAATATCCGCAGTCACAATTCCATACACGGAAACGTCTCCGTATACTACGCGGAAACCGCGTTGCGCTTGTCAATCACGATGCTTATTCAGCAGAAACTATCGTGTCCCAACAAGAAGACACTGCCACACGACACTAGTGCATGCCACCGCCCTCCTTCGAGGGCGGTATTCTTATCGGGTATACGTACCATGCTATACTGACCGTGTCGTTACTCTTTAGACATGATATCTATGGAAGACTACAATCCGGTAGGCTGGTTTGAGATCCCTGTTGTGGATCTTGACCGAGCAGAAACGTTTTACGAGACGCTGTTGGGAATCGCACTAATACGTCAGCCCGAAAAGGATGGTATGACCATGAGCTGGTTCCCCATGCACGAGAGCGGCAAAGGAACATCGGGCTCATTGGTGAAACACGACATGTACACGCCGTCTCAAAATGGGGCAGGTGTCATCATCTACTTCACGACACCTGACTTTGACAACGCGCTTGCTCGCGTTGAGGAAGCAGGCTGCAAGATCATCTTTCCCAAGAAGGATATCGGTGAACATGGCTACATCGCTGGTGTTGAGGACACGGAGGGTAATCACATCGCTCTACACACACGCAAGTGATGTGTATTCGACCCACACTGAGACGCCCCGAGAGCAGTAGCTCTCGGGGCTTGTTTGTCTGCCGGCCGCAGACATGAGGCGGACGAGACCTCTTGGTGACCGGATCATATTTAATAGAACGGCAGCATGTGCACTCCTCCTGGCAGAACTTGATTTAATTGTTATTATGGCATAACATGCACTTATGTCAAGCAACACTATGTGGCCGATGCGCATAAACAAGTACCTTGCGCACAAAGGTTACAGCACGCGACGGGCCGCTGATGGCTTGGTCGCTGAAGGCAAGGTACTCATAAACGGCGTGCCTGCTGTGCTTGGTAGTAAGGTGGATGAGCACGACACCGTCGAGGTGCATGGGGCTCGTCAGAAAGACTCATGTGTCTACCTCGCCTACCACAAAACTAAAGGTACTGTCACACACGGTGCACAAGGCAACGAGCGTGAAATAGCAGACCATATCCATAAGCTAGACAATTCGCTCGATGTCTTCCCCGTCGGTCGCCTCGACAAGAACTCTACCGGCCTTATCCTCCTTACCGACGACGGGCGTATCGTTGAGCCACTGCTCTCTCCTGACAAACCGCATGAGAAGGAGTACAAGGTGACCGTGAACGAACGCCTTCGGAGCGATTTTGTAGAGCAGATGAGTAACGGTGTCGACATAGGCGGTTACGTCACCAAGCCTTGCGTGGTAAAACGACTCGACAAACATACCTTCCGCATCACGCTCACTGAGGGCAAGAACCACCAGATAAAGCGCATGACGAATGCTCTCGGATACACCGTGAACACCCTGCACCGCACGCGTATCATGAACATCCGCCTCGGTCAGCTGCGCCCAAACACCTTTCGACACATCAAGGGTGCGGAGCTGGAGACCCTTCTGGAGAAACTCTGTATTGATACACAATAGAAAGAACCCCGCATGACGTATGCGGGGGTTCAGATGTTCATGATATCTTTAGTGCTTGGTCATGAGCGTCTGTTTGTTCTGCGAGATCTTTGGCTTTTATCAGATATCTCTCACGTAGCGTTTCGTCATCATAGAGCTTTGCTGCAGCGCGGTAGATCCGAAGTGCTTGTCGCGGATCGTCCTCTTCAACTTCCTCGGCAGCCTTGATAGCAAAGTTCAGCCGATGTTGTTTTGTGTCATGCATACGTCTCGGCAGCACGCTTGCCAGTCCGACCAAAAGCAAACCACGAGTGTGGACCTTTGGTTCTTTTTCCAGTCCCAACAAACAACATGCGGTTGCTTCGTTTCGTTTGTACCACCGGCGCAAGATGCTCTGGCGCACGTCACACTGATCAGCTGTCATCTCCTCGTATCCGATGAGTTTAACAACATGGTTTGATGCGGGCAACATCAGGAGGTAACACAAGGTGCCAAGGGGCAGCCAGGTGACAGACCACAGTAAAACGCTCAACAGCTTTTTTGGAGTTGTGTGCTCTCCGTGAAAGATGGCACGCAGTTGCGCTGCCGAGGTACCGGCAATGCTGTAGCACGTGCTGGAAAATCCTGTGCACGCTCCGGCATATGCTTCTGCGCCATCGTGCCGTGTGTCCCAGGCGGCGCGTGCTGTCATCATAAACAGTGTGCCTTTTGCACGAAACGTGCTGTGGTTCCAGCTTAGGTCGTATGTGGTGTTCATTCATTGTTCCTCCGTGTCAGTGTCTCTGCACAAAGCTAACCACACACCTTACATATGTCAAGACAGCGAGCTAAGCCTGTAGCCTGAAGGAGGATAGCAGACTTCGATGCTTACAGACTCCCACCGCGGCAAAACAAAACGCCAGATTATGTCTGGCGTTTTGTGCTCTCTCGAGGGTACGTGCTACTCGTCGTCGTCCACGTCATCAACATCGTCGCTGTCATCGAGCGAGTCCTCCGACGGGTCATCCTCGTCACTGTCAGGCTCGTCATCGTCCTTGGACTCCTCCACCTCATAGTCAAGCGCTTCGTCAACTGCACTTGTCGTGAGGCTATACTTTGACGCAAGCTCCATGATGAGCGCACCTCGGCTTGCTGCTGTCGACGTGTACTCATCTTCTTCATCGCCGTTCTTTACATGCACGTCGGTCTTCCCGTCTTGCACACGTGCCTCTATCCGAAGCTCGGACTCATCGTCAGTATCACTCTCTTCTGACTCATCGTCTGCATCTTCGTCGACATCGTCAGCGTCGTCCATATCGTCATCGCTGTCTTCAAGTTTCAACACTGCCTCAACTTCCGCAACAGTTGTGCCGAACTCAGCGGCGATACGTGCTTTCACCACCTCAATGTCAGTCGTCTCGAAGGTGAGGTCAAAGTCTTGATCGTTGAACTCAACCTCTGCTGACGTCGTCGTCTCGCCAATACGGATCTCTGCCTCGGTCAGGCCTTGTTTGTCATCATCGATAGGGTCTTCGCGTTCCTCGCCTTCATCATCGTCTGGATTGTTGTTTCCCTTACCTCGATTATCTGGACGTACCTCAATCTCCACCTCACCATCTTCATCGACATCAATACGTGTGCGCACCCCTTCGCCGCGCCACTCGTAGCGATACTCGCCATCTTCGTCTATACGACGCTTTATCTCGATAGGCTGGGTGTTGCCGCCCTCGTCAACCTTTAGCCGCAGCGTCTCCTCGCCATCGTCATGAACCTCGTATTCAACACGTGTCTTCACCTCGTCCGGAAGCGTCTCTATTCGCAACATCAAGCGGTCGAGTACTGCTTGGACAGCTTCATTTGCTTCTTCGTTCCCCTTTTCATCAAGCTTCGCTGCAACTTCCGCAAGCGATACGGTGGCATTCTCAAGTGCTGTTTCGACGCGCACCTTGTCCTTAATGCGCTTTACCTGTTTATCCTCCTCGGTACTTGCACGATTTTTGACCTCAATGGTCAGTACTGCATCCACGACGTCAGTCTCAAGACCAAGACTCTCTGCAACAAACATTACAATATCAGTGCGTTCGGTACTTGTGTTTTCGTCGACCAATATTTGCTTCATGTCGTTGAGCTCCACCTTCACAACGGTATCATTGGTGAATACTTTTGCTTCGGCTTCCGTCAGACCCTCAGCACTATCGCCCCCGTCATCACTATCGTCGCTATCGTCAGATTCTTCTTCAATGACCTCCTCAAGTTCGTCAAGGCGCTCTTCAGCAAAGCGCAGCCGAAGCTCGTCCTCACGTTCATCGCTCGCAAGTACGAGACGCACGCGCTCGGTAGCACGGTCTACACCGTACAGCGCATCACCGGGTGTTGCATCGTCTGCGACTACAACAGTGGTCCCACCCGCGAGGACCACCAGCGCAGCAATTATGGCTGGTATCATAAAAACTGATTGTTAGTAACAATTACGCACAGCGCAAGATGGTATATTACATGCTAACAGAGTTTGATGAGGTCGCAGTATAGTTTTCCACACGTTGCGGTAACGTACCCACTAGAAGATTCCTGTCGCCGCGCCAAGGTACCACGCCCCAATAGCGGTCAAAATGAGTGCTTCAGCAAGCACCGCATATTTTGTGAATGTACCGTTCATCATCCAAAGCTTCAAGCGGTACGCGGCAATGCTGAAGATGATGAGCTCATCGAGCATGTAGAAGAGTACGAAGAGGCCAATGTAGCCGAGGTAACCTGCGGTCGAGAGTCCGGCTTCCGCGAGGATTCCCGCAAACACGACCGGGACCGCGGCAGAGCACGGGAACTCCACGACGGTCACCACCGCCGCGAACAAAAAGACGGCACCGAGTATCGTGAGGAGCTTGCCATTGTCCTCAAAGGCATTGCCGGTGCGCTCCATAAGCTTGTTGATGAAAGGCGACTGTGTTAGCTCGCATACCGCGCCGACTTTCCGCATACGGAGGTACTCTTTGAGGAAATACAGTCCTCCTCCGAGCGCGAGGAACGCGACACCGACCTTCATGAGGGTGATGTACTGGGTGAAAAGGTCAAATATCTTGTACCACGCGACAATGAGCCCACCGTAGACGAGTGCTGTGGTAAGGATGAACAGGCCGCCAAAGAGGACAATGGCACGGCGTCGCTGCAGCTTCAACGAAAGGCCGATGATGAGTATCAGTGCCCCGAGCGAACACACATTGAAGCCGTCGAGAAAGCCGAGGGTTATAGCAAGCGCTCCCAATGAATAGTCTTCTGGGTAGACGGTGCCCACAATGGGTACATGGATGCCTTCTCGCACGGGTTCGCTGTGCTCTTCCATCGGCGGTAGTTTGAGTAGCTCACGTATTGCTCGTTCTATCTCAACGCCCGTGGTCGTGTGACTGTCATACCCAGTGAAGTACTGTCCGTTCACGAACGTAAGTGGTACCAGACCAAGGTACTGTTCGGCACCATGATCACGAGCAAGCTGTACCATCAGTGGTTGGTACGTTGTGTCTGCCGCTTCATAACGATGTATCTCGAGCTCAGGGTACTTATCTTGCATTCGGTCCAGAAACACTTGCTCTTCCCGACAGTGCGGACACGTTGGGCTATGAAAGAAGTACAGTGTTGCCTTTTCTACCGCTTCTGGACCGGGCGCAGCCATAAGCTCACTGAGTGGTAGTGCATCAGAGGTTTCCTGAGCTCTGCTGTCGGGGGCAAGCACAAACACGGTGCCAAGGACCACGACGATCGCGACGTATACAAATGTGGTACGAAATGTGTCCAGCATGGCGTATGGTTATGATATTAGTGCGTGCACGCCGTACCCTATGCTGTAGGCCAGTGTTGCAGCAATGCCGCCAATTGTAAGCATCTCGAGACCAGATGTAAAGAAACCTCGTTTCGTTACGATAGTGCGAGCACCCCCAACGACAAAGAAAGTACAGCCAGCAGCAACAGCCGAGACGAGGAAGACGCTACTCCCCGTGACGTCGTACACAAACGGTGCAAGGGGCATAGCACCTGCAACGACGAATGCACCAAATGTAACAAGTGAGCGTCGAAGTGCCTTCAAGTTCTTTTGACGCCTGCGGCGTAGCAGACCATTCGTCCGACGGACATCCTCTTCTGTACGGATGGAGAGAAAGCTTGAAGCGCCCATGGAGAAACCATCGGCGATGAGGTTCGCTATGCCGAGTATCACGACCGTCTCACCACCCAAGGTGGCACCGGCAGCTCCTGATACCACCGCGTGTTTCCTGCGATGTATGAATCTGAATACTTCCATGTCCTTCAGTATAACCCCCTCCGGGATACATTTGACGAGCACGCGGTGGATAGACCTTCCATGCCGTGTCACTTGGTACCTCACTCTACGTTATCTACAGCTCTAAGCATCACAATAGCGTTATTTTGCTACAATATATGTAATGTCGTATGGTGAGGTACCGACTACAACAGCATAGATACAAAATTGTAGTGGGAGTGCCTATGGCGCTGCTGCTCGCTTCTTCACTCTCCCTCGTGCGGAACCCGGACGAAGTTTGTTTGGTGCCCGAGGATAACCGTTTTGTGGAAGTGGGGGAGACCGTAACGCTACACCTAACCGCTAAGACCGATGAACCGATAAACGTCATTGGAGCAACGCTCATCGCTCCAAAAGAGTACGTCGAAATAGTCGGTACCGACCGTTCCCTGTCCATTATCGACTTGTGGTCTGAAGAACCATCTGTTGAGGACGGTCACCGCGTACATTTCTCAGGTGGTATTGTGAGTGATTCTGGCTTCCTGGGGACAGGCATCGTACTTTCAGTTACCGCAACACCGTTGAAGGAAGGTACAGCAACAATTGACGTCACTGATATCCAATTGCTTGCTCATGACGGTACCGGCAGACAAGTTGACTGCGAAGCCAAACCTATCACGCTCTCCATACGCCCTGCCACGCACCCATCTCCAGATGTAAACGGGGATAGCACGGTCAACTTGCTTGACTTCGGTCTGGTTTCCGCACGCTTATTCCTCTCCTATCAGCGTGGCTACGACTTGAATCAGGACGGTAAGATAACACTCGCCGATATTGGCATCGTCATTTCAAACATGGCAACAAGTGGCGAGCAGCGTTCGCTCGCGCTCCTCTTCCGCTAGGTTCAGTCCACACATACAAGATGTTGACAGAACGACACCGTTCAGTACTCTTGTGGTAGACAATACTGTCACCGTGACGACCTCGGGAGGTCAAAAATGAAACGAACTATCACGACCTGCATGGTCGCTGTGCTTACCCTCGCTATAAGCAGTGGGTGTCAGACAACAGGTACAACGCTCGCCTCTGTTAAAGAGAGCATTAGCAACGGCGCATCAGCTGCCTCGGACAAAGTGTCGAGTATGCGTAAAACCAAGCCGAAGCCCTACTATTACAAGCCACCAATCGGCTTGGACGAACCAACGAAGGAAGCCCTGGATAGCTGCGTCACTGAGCTCAATACTGAGCGGTCGCAGAACGGCAAACCACAGATCGTGTTAGGTGAACGCCCCGCCGACCCACACGCGGCAACGAAAGCATCTGCAGTCGTAGGCGGTTCCCTGGCGCTTGGTCTCCTTGCGTCACCCGCCGTTCTGCTCGGCGCAGGTGTGGCAGGTTCCGGTGCGGCTATTCAGCGCATGCATACCGTGCAGGTCGACCATACGCACGGTGAGATCTGGGCATGCATTAAGCGTACACGCGGCCACTGATGTTTCTTTCAACAGGGTTGGTACCTCTCGGTACCAACCCTGTATTTATGTTCGCTCGATGGTAATTGTGTGCTTCTTCGGTGTAGAGACGTCCGCGGTGCGAGTGCTACGGCGTCTTACTTCTCCATCTACCTCGGGTTCAACAGTCGTGATGTCATCAACCTCCTCTTGGATGTGGCGCTCAATATGGTCGAGACGTTTTGAGAGCTCAGTAAAAATTTGCATTTCTTCACGGGTCAGCTCCCGCGACTGGTTCGCTTTTTCCAGCGTGCCTATCTGTTGTATCAAGTATTTGCGGAGTTCTTTGAACTCATCATGAACGACGTGGTACACTTCATTTGTCTCCCGACCGATACGTCGTTTGTAACTTCGTACGAACACGAAACTGAGCCACAGCGTGAGCACTAGCAGTACGATGAGTGCTAGGAGCGGTACTAGGACAGAGAGGTATGTTACCGCAACGTTTCCGTATAGCATAATGTACGGCTGTTTCACGTTGATGGAACGTTTGATGGAAACCGGACTTGCGGCACCTCGTTCGTCCGTGACCTTGAAGGAAACAGTATACTTGCCTGCACGCGCACCTTCGGTTAAGGTTGCCACAAATCCGCCCGCATCATCGCTACGTACAACATGTTCCGACGCCTCCCCATCATCGTACGAAGTGTAGACAGTAACTTCCGCATTGGGGTACGTGGTACCGCGCACAGTAATACTATCACCCGTGAGAACATGGTCCGGTGCATCTACGAGCACCGGGGGATCGAGTGACCTCACGAGAAAGAGGAGGTCGGTCGAAGTGCTGTTCCCTGCTCGATCATATGCCGTCACCGTCAGTACGTGTTCACCTGGACTGAGGTCATCGGGAATATAGATACCGTTTGCTGGACGCTCCCATAACGTCGCCTGGGCACCATCTATACCGATCTCGTAGTACCCGATGCCCGAAAGCTCATCACTCGCTTCGATGGCAATGCCTACACGCGGATCACTCTCATCCTGACGCTCTTCTTCCTTGAGCACTATGTGACTTGGTCCCGTACTATCAATGGCTATCGGGTAACGGATAGCATTGCCCCAGCTATCTCCGTATTTGAATTGCAGCATAAAAAATTGTTGTCCTTCGGCAAGCTCGGTCAACTCTACAGAGGTGAGCGGTATGGGGTAGTTCGTATCAGGTGTCGCATTCGGGTCATCGGACACCGTGGTGCGCATTTCTACGACACTGTCCGGGAGTGTCCACGATAACTTCACGCTCGTCGTCGCAAACCACTCATGATCAGGTACCGGGAGTGGTGTTATCTCAAAGCCCTCTGCTTCCTGAGCGTATACGACGGCGGCCGGTGCAACACTTTCACGCGGCACGAGCGTGTAGGTGGCAGCACGTAGATTGGTGAGTACATTGGTGAGGTCGCCAACTGACGCCGTGAGTGAGAGTGGTGGTGTCGCAGAGCCCGAGGCGAATCGTACCTCCGTCGCCACATTTCTTAGCGGCACGAAGGTCAACTGTGCTACGTGCCCGTCACTTCCACTGTACGTAGCGCGACCGCGTGCAATAAAACCAGATAACTCAATACGCCCAGGGGACGTGTCACTGTCCACGAGGAGTGTAGAAAATATCGATCCTTCATCCGATACTGCAACATACTCCATGTCCGCCGGGTCATACACCAAGCTCATATCAGCACTTCCGATATCACTGCCCCCGGTATCGATGCGCACGTCAACCTCAAAGGCCTCCCCAATAGGGTAAATGCCATTGGACGGCGTCAGTGAAAGCGCGGCCTCAGCAGCGTCAACGTTCGGCGTGGTACCGATCATGTGTAGGACAACCAGTGCTACTATCAAACTAATTCTCTTCATGTTCATGTTCTGTTGTGTCCGAGTCAGCGTCTGTGTGCGCTTCGAGGCGACGCCGTACGCGCATCAGCCGTACAGCAAGCACGGTCAGTGCACCAAGAACAACGATGATGATTGCTAGCGGTATGAGAAAGCTTGCGCGTGTAAACGTGGCAAGCGGACTCATGGGTGGCGTATACGTTACTACTCGCTCGTTACCGTTCTTGTCGACCGCTTTCACCATTATTTTGCTGCGGAGTTTCTGGTCACGCAGCACATATGATGGACTGTTTGCCGGGACCCAGTATGCTTCGCGTGGTACCCACGTAAGAAATCCAAACTTATCGGGATCTGTTTCTAAAACCTCATAGTGGTCGATGCCGCTCTGCTTATCCGTGGTATTAAACGTGATGTAGTGCAGTTTGTTTCCGGGTGATGGTCCCTTGACCAGTGTAACTTCGAACAGTTCGGGTGCCGTGCTGTCTGTACCGACATCACCGAGCCATGCATTTACCGGTGTGGTGGTGGTGGACACCATATGCACCTCGGCACCAAGCACTGTGAGGGGTGCCACACCACCCGCCCCATCGTGCAGGAAGACACTGGTACCTGGCTCGATGATGAGTGACGTCGTGGCTCCGAGCGTCACCTCGCGTGCTTGCGGCGCACCGGTCACGACCAACTTAACCAGTGTGTTCGTGAGGCCGGGATCGCCCATCAGGCGCCCACAAAATCCACCGGGTACACCGCCGGAGAAGCTGACTCTGCCGTTTTCCCGATCGATGGTGGGCTGTTCTGTCCAGAGGGTAATGATCGAATCCCCCAGTGAGACGTCTTGAACATGTAGGACTTCCGGATCGTATGCTACCACTACCGATACCGCATTGATACATTCTCCCTGTGTGTCGATACGTACCGGAGCGTAGAAAGTATCGGCACGACTATAGCTTGACGATTCAAGGTCTATGTATATTTGTGCCGCATGTAGCGCACCAGGAAGACCTCCTGCTACGACAAATAACGCCAGCACACGTAGTATTCGCATACTACCAGTATACCGTAGCCCACGGGAGATGAGGCGATGACGAAGTGGATAGTGACGGATGTTTGACATGATACTCGTACCCTTAGCCCGTCCAGTAGAACAGCATGATGGAGAAGTCAGGCAGTGAGACAGTTCCGTCTTGATTGATATCCGCATTGGTGTTCTGCGTGTTCCAATTGAACAAAAGTATGGAGAAATCTGTCAGGTTGACGAACCCGTCAAAGTTAAGGTCAGCGGTGAGGTTCGTGTCAACGTCTCTGTTGCCAACGTAGAAGTTGTTTATCTGACTGAAGCCGCTCTTCAGCTCACTATTGAGAGGATCGATGTAGTTTGCTTTTACTGTGTGAAATACCTCCGCTGCAAGCTGCGTAGTATCGTACGAAATAGCCCAGTCTCCATTATTGGCTGCAACTGTAATTTCAGGTCGCTCGCCATCATCAATGTATGCTTGTACGTTGGTGCTGGGTAGTGCGCACCCCTCAAATGACACGGTGCCTCCGGGTGCTACCCGCTCCGGTATGACAGCAAGGGTTGGTGGGATGAGCACGCCGGAAAGGGTGGTCACCGCGTTCTCGACTATCTGGAACGTTGCTGAGTAGGTGATGGAGCGCCTGTCGGCACCGTCGAGGGCCCAGAATCCGAAGGTGGTTATGCCGGGTACCTGGTCCGCAAGTGTAAAATTGAATTCTGCATTGCCGTCAGTTTCGACTAAACGTTCAATATCCCCATCCCGTAATACGGTCACTGTCGCGCCCGGACAAGCGCGTCCGCTGATTCTGACATCTGTGTCACCTTCATAGTCAATTTCACCGTCTGTGGAAGCGCCTGGAATACCGTTGTTACCGCTACTACGACCGCCGCCGCCGCCGGAACTTCCACCGCCCCCTCCCCCTTCGGTCACAGGTGGTGATTCATTCTGGCACAATGCGTCGCAGAGATCACCCGCAACATTATTGCCATCGTCGCACTCCTCACCATTAAATACCTGCGTCACGCTATCCCCGCAGTACGGTCCCCACGCGCTGCAGAGTGGATTGCAGTTCCTTCCTGTGGTGCTGGTCGAGTAGGCGCCGGTGTTGGTGCCATCATCACAGAATTCGCTTGGTGCGACTAGCGCGTCGCCACATACTGACAGCGATACTGTTGTTGTGGCCGCATACTGCGAATGCACTATCGACACAGGCACTACGAGACACGCTACAATGAGAACGAACAGGGTCTTTGGTGCTCTCCAGCCCACACGCTCTATGTACACCATACTATCGAGAGCGCCGTCGCCCTGAGAGATCGACCACACCCTGCGTATGCGTGGCACGACGCGGTGGCCGTGGCCGTTCTTGTGGACTCTGCATATTGTCGTTACCCCCACCAGAACGACGCTTGCGCGGCTTGCGTGGTCGCCCACCATTGTTGCCGCGTCGTGCATGCATGAGATATATAAACAGAAGGAGAAGCAGCAGTACGAGCGCAATAGGTAGTATTATCGACATAAGGTCACTCGTGGAGAGCCCCTCCAGGCCGTAGCCGGCGTACGCTGAGAGTGTACCCATAGGTAGCACGGATAACGTGAGCTCGCCCGAACGCTTTACGTCATCTTCAAATCGGAAGATGGAGTATTGTACCAAGTAGGCGCCCGGTGGTAGCCGTGTGGGTAGGTATGCTGTCACCTCGCGTGTTTCGAACGGCAGTATCTCGTCAATGGTGTTAGTGTTTACGGTTGTTTCAAGTACGACATTCCCGCGCTTATCATAGATATCGAGCTGTACACGTGAGGGAGCAGTTGGTGCATTTCCTGTATTTTCCACACCCATAGTAAATGTTATCCTGCCGGGATACTCCAACCACCAAAACCGGCGCGGTTCCTCGGTTTCACTGATACGCACCCTCTTAACCTCGAAGTCACGTATCTCATCAACCACACGCAGGTCAACGTCTATCTGTGCACCCAATGCTATCGATACGCCCGAAGCCGGGTCCGGGCTAAGTGTGCGAATGCGTATGCTTCCCTGATATCGTTCGTATGGTGCATCTTGGGGTACTCGTATGGTTACCTGCATGGGAACCTGCTTCTCACCTGCCGGAAGGAGGAACTCATTTCCTCGGTCGATAGTTATCCAGTCTTCTATGCCGGGCACATTAAGCGTGATCTCTGCCTTGAGGTCCTCCACAGGATCTCCTCTCACAAGAATGATCTCCTGTGTGTACGTGGAACCCTGTGTTAGTTTGTCGTTTCGCACATACGGAGGGGTAATGCCAAATCCCGCATGGACGGTTGCGACATCCAACACAAAAACAGCCACTATACCAAATAGCAACAGTGCCCACGTTTGTATCTGTGGTCTACTCATTATTTCTGTAATCCCAGTACCGAGCTTGAGCCCGTACCATAGATTGTATCGGGAAAACAACTTGAAAGATACTTATTTATGTAGAAAAACTGTGGGTTAAGACCATACAACACAAGTTTTTTGCTTTGGAATAGCAAAAAACCGCCAAAACGGTTTCTTTACATTACGATGTTATATACGTACTACCAGGCAGAACTCGGTGCTATTGCAGCATCGATGTAGTTTCTGCCTATGTAGTCACCGGCAAGCGCGATGCTACCCGGAACCAGTATGCCCCAGTACGTGTCATCTTCCGAAGGGCTTGATGTGCTCGTTGTTTTGAGGATGTCTACATCGACGAGCACCGGAGAGCTGCTTGTTGCAAGTTCAAAGGTTTGGTTGCCGAGGTCAAAGCCGTACGCGTGAGACGAAGTGGTCGAATAGTGCTGATACGGTACATATATAGTACTCGTTGCGTTACCGGTACATGTAGGATACGTAGTACACATCTCATCTCCTGATAGGTAGTGGTCAAGTCCGGTGTTTCCTGTGGCAAAGACCGTTGTCGTGCCTGGGTGTTCTGCGTTACCAAATCCCGGTTGGAACGAACCGTATGCAATCGGGCTGCCAGTCGCACGGAATGAAAGGAACTGTGTCATTTCTGCTCCCGCATCCGCTGCCTCATCCTCCGTACTGTAGTTTCCGGTGGAGGCATCGTCGTCAGTCGCACGTGCACTCGCGCGCCAGTCCTCACCAGGATACTCGCTACCTACGTCGGTAGGATCCGCAATATACCAGAGTGGGAACGTGCATTCCCAGGTAATGTTGTTCCAATCACTTGCCGTACAGCTAGCGGCTGTCTGGACGCAAACAGGTGTCCAAAAGGAATTTGTATGCGTGTAACAGTAGTTCGCATTGTACTCACCCGACGCGTCGCAGAGAAGTCCCGTTGGACCACCTGCGCCGGAACGGAACACATTTATATCGACATCGGTAACTTCATTCCCTGCGGAGAGATTTTGGCATCCGTTTTCATCAGTCACATCAAATACGACTACATAATTTTGTGTCTCCCCCTCCGGCTCAGTAAGCGCTAACGTTGTGTCTATGGTGGTTGAACCAAACACATCGTAGAGTTGTATCGAACTAGACGCTACGTATGGTGCGGCATTCGCTACAGTAAGCACAGTGCTTGAGCCTTGCCATGCACTTACGGACACATGACCATGCTCATCGATGAGGTAGACGAACGCATCGTGGTCTCCGTCCTGGTATGGTACTGGGATGGACGTTGTCGCGCTTGGATTGTCCGCTATGAAGGTCGAGGTTGCCCACTGTGTACCTGTACAGGCAGGTATACCCGCATCAAAGCCAGCTGTCTGACAGACGTGGAGCTGCACGGTATCGTCTCCGCCCGCGATGTCTGTGTCACCGGCAGTAGAAGTCCACGTGACAATATCACCCGGCAGCTGTGGTGAGTCGTCGGCGACAGTGGTTATGGTTGGCCTGTGGTTCACCATGAACGGTGAGCTTGTTGCACTCGCACCGCCTTCATGCAACCCGTTGTACATTGTGGGGTTACATTCCGCAGAGCCAGGATTATTATCACAAATGTACCCGTACCATGCATTTGTCTCAGCCCATGACTCGGCTGTTGTCGTACTCACGCTTGCAACACTGCCGCTGAGCGTAGAGGTAGAAACAGCCCAGATATCGGTGGTACCACCGCCACATACGGGTGGACCTGCACTTGGTGTAGGTGTGGAGCTAGATTTACAGATAAGGAGATAGTAGTCCTCGCCGTTGCTGTCGGTCCCTACGGCAGTCCAAGTTACCGTGTCACCTGAGTTGGTGGGCGTTGATGTCGCTGACGCTACGGACTCGCGCGCGGTTACTGTCCAGGCTGGCGGCGTGTTGAGCACGGTCACTGTTGTGGTTGCAGTGGAAGTTGCTTGAGCGCTCAAAGTACTTCCGCCTGGTCTCGCATCTATGAGAAACGAAAGTGCCACCACGAAAAGCAGCGCTAATGCCATTGTCAAAACAATATGACCTTTTGTGTATGTGGGGCTGATACTCATAAGGTGCGTCCCTGTTACTTACCAGTGTACAACACAGTGGATTACGCGTGTACAAGTTGTGTGTGGATAAGGGGACATCTTGTGCCTCTAGCGTGGAAAAATAGATAAAAACCGTACGTAGGCCGACTTATGCTACTTATATCGGATAGCGTCAAGAGGGTTTAGTGCAGCGGCACGTCGCGCCGGGAATATGCCGGTGAGAAAGCCGACCACCGCGGAGAAGGTCGCAATGAAGAGTATGAAGGTCATGGGGTAGCTGAACAGTGCCACCGCTTTGCCGCCAAAGTTCGCTGCAGCCACGTTCACCATCGTGTTCAGTGAGAATCCAATGCCAACTCCTATGCCAATACCAACAAGACCACCGAGAAATCCCACAATAACTGCTTCCGACACGAAAAGAATCTTGATATCGTTGCTCGAGGCACCCAGCGTACGCATGATACCGATCTCACCGGTACGCTCGAGCAGTGTCACCGTCATGGTGTTGAACATGCCGATAGCTGACACCACAAGTGCGATACCACCAAAGACGGCAAGCACTGCCTGTATGCCCTGGAAGATCTTGTTTGCCTGTTCGACGGTCTTTGAGAGTGCAGTCACGCCAAAGCCACGCTCGACGATCGACTCGGTGACAGGATCAAGGAACTCTACCTCTTCGACACGGACCTGTACCCGCTCATACTCGGTGACCGCCAGCTGGCTTGTCAATTCATCGAGAAGCAGTATGGCGCCCGGTCTGCTTTCCTCACTACTGATACCCACTATTGTGTAGCGCTTCTTCATTTCCATTTCTATTGTCTCGTTGGTGCCCTCCTGTGGCACGAACACTCGGAATGAGACCTGCTTCCCAATGGCGGTCTCTGGGTCCTCAACCTCAAAGAGTTTTAACATAGCGCTCGTCAGTATCACGCTTGAACGGTCTTCCTCAATTGTCTCACTCGTAAACAGCCTACCGGATATCTCTTTTGTTCCGGTAAACCGAAAGTAGTTTGGATTTGCCCCCTGCAGAAACGTGTTACCCGTCAATCCATCGAACGTTACAAGTGCCGCGAAGCTCGCAAGGGGTGCGACATCCTGGACACGTTCTATTTCGTAGAATTCCTGGACCGTTTGTGGGTTCAAGGTTACCGCCCGCGCGGGAGGTGGTGTGACATTGAGTGACAGCAAGGTATCACCGAGGACGATCTGCTCAAGGATGATGTTCTGCAGTCCAAAGCCGAGACCTACCAAGGTCACGACCGCGCCAGTACCGACACCCATGCCCAAAATAGTGAGCCACGTTCGGGCTGGATTCGTTTTGAACATTCGAGTCGAAAGTTTTGCGATATCCTGTATCCTCATACTGTTACGCGTTTTGTTTCTTTTTTGCCAAGATGTGCGTCAGACGACCAAAGAGACCTTTGTCTATTTCCTCAAACTTCTCCGCCTGTTTGGCGTGCAGGTTTGTCGACTCCGGCTTTGACTCCTGGTGTTGTACAAAGTGTGAGACTCCCTGTGCAATGAGCTTTTCGAGGTACCGGGAAAGGTCTGCGGCCAGGTAGATGTCAAAGCCCCCACCACCCTCTTCAAACGGTAATCTCAATTGTCGATGAAATTCTTCACGCGTGATATACCCGTATACTCTGTTGGTGACCATTTTTGTGAGTTGTTCCAGTTCACGTGAATCGGGTTCGACCTTATACTCACCTACCATGTGGGTGTGTATGTGTTTGATGAGCTCAAAGCGCGCCAGATCGATGGTTGTTTGATCACGATGCACGCGACGAAAACGTACCACGTCCTGACTTTGTTCAAGTACCTGGAACATTTTGTGTGTCATTTCCTCGGCCTGTTTTGGCTTGATGCCACAACCACCCTCCTCGTAGTCTGTCGTTAACAATGTGCGAAACTGATCCTCG
Organism: uncultured Patescibacteria group bacterium; assembly: GCA_947259245.1. Classification (GTDB taxonomy): domain Bacteria; phylum Patescibacteriota; class Minisyncoccia; order Phycocordibacterales; family UBA12088; genus UBA12088. The sequence goes on along the minus strand of CAMYLP010000007.1, from coordinate 18,984 downwards.
GACAAGACACCTTCAATGACATGCTGAGTCATCTTCTCCAAACGAACTATTTGGTCAAATGAGAGACTCTGCGTGAGGAAGTTGATGAGTGACTTCACTCGCAATTGTTCAGGTGTGTCATAGGGATAGATGCGCGCAAGCTGCTCTATCTCGGTCACGATCGTCTCACCCGGTCGTACCTTGATGATCTGTCGCTTCTCAGGATTTGGTACGATGCGATCTATCTTGCCATAGTCGAGGTAGAACACGCGGTGCGCGTACGGCAGATACTTCGCGTCGTGGGTAACCAGAAGCACGGTCTTCTTATCGTTCTGATTGATCTCTTCGAGTGTATTCATAACGGCTTCCGCAGAAACGAAGTCAAGGTTACCCACCGGTTCATCGGCAATGAGAATCTCTGGATCATTCACAAGGCTGCGCGCGACAGATACACGTTGCTGTTGACCACCTGAAAGGAGTGCCGGTCGTTTGTGTGCGACGTGAGCAATACCAAATCGGTCAAGGAGCTCCATCGCACGGCGCTCACGCGTTACTGGTGGAAATCCGGCGAAGATAAGGGGGAGCTGCACGTTATCCAACACTGTCAGTGATGGTATGAGGTTGAACGACTGGTACATAATGCCCATCGTCTTTCGCTGGTACATCACCAACTCCATGGGTTCATACTTATAGATGGAATCACCCTTCACCATCACTTCTCCTGCCGATGGTTCAAGAACACCAAAAATACTATAGAGTAACGTCGATTTACCACACCCGGACGGGCCAAAGAAAATGATGTACTCGCGTGAAGCAATTTCACAGGTGACGCCCTTCAGCGCTTTGAACTCGTTCGTCTGACCTTTATTGTAGGTGACGTCCACATCGCTTGTTGTGATGATGCTTCTCATACTAGCCGCCAATATTCTTTACCCATCCGAAGGTCCCCTCGAAGTTTTCCAGAATGATATCAATGATGCTTTTCTCCTTTTCTGGTGTGAACAGCACAAAGTCCTCCGAGCGTTCCTCATTGCCCGAACGGTCCTCACACACCACCCAAAACTTGTATACTGTCGATGGTAGAAACTCTGTCAGCACGCGAACGTGGTCAACCGTAGGTTCTGTATTTGCCTCTATCTCGTTGGCGTCTTCTGCGGGGGCCAATCCCTGACTGTAGCGCATGGTGCAGTAGCTCGGCTCATCCGTCCCCCATGAGACGATGGTCTGAATACGTGTCTCGGCGCCTGGGAAAAGTGTGCTCTCATTGTTGACTCGACTGATGATGGGGGGTTCCTCATCGCGTACCGTAGTGAATGTGATCTGCTCACTCTCGCGCTCCTCACCCTGCTCGTTCTCGGCACGCACAATGGCAACGTACGTAACGCCTAGCGTGAGGTCCGTCAAACGCACTGTTTGAGTACTTAAAAATTCAGGGCTGCCCTCAGAGCGGATTTCACCAGTTGCGGTGTTCTCATATATGACAGCGCCTGCCGCTGGAATATCCGTGGACCAGGCGAATGTGGCTGAATCTTCCTCGATCTTTATTATCTGCACGTCTTCTATCGTTGGTACTGGTGAGGAAGTGGTGAATGTATTGTCGCCACTCGCTCCTGACAGTCCGAACTCGTCCTCACTTTCTACTTGAAAATGATAGGTTGTCGCGGGATTTAACCCCGTAAGAATCACCTGGTGGTCTTTCGTTGCATCCTCGAGAACAGCCACCGTTTGCACATAGTCGGAACCGTTCCACTGCGACTCAGGTGCGTAGCGGACGATCGAATTACTCTCACGGCTTGTAGCCCATATAATGGTCGCTTGCGTCGACTCAATGTCTATCGCACGCGGTTGACCGATTACCTCCGGTGCACGTAAAAGGTCTTGTGCCTGTGCCTGTATCTCAGTCTGTACGATAGCAAGTGCCTCCGGGTCCGTGATCTGGGATATCACGTCGGATGCCTGTCCTACCAGTGTCTGTTGTTCAACGGACGACACCTGTTCAATGTTGTCGATGTTCTCAAAACCACCCGTAATGAAAACGAAGTCCCCCGAGACTGCCTGATTGCCGAGTTCATCCGCTGACGATACGCGGTAGTGGTAGATCGTGCTCGAGTCGAGATCATCAAGAGTGACGCTGTGGGTCTCCTTATCGGTACCTGGGTCACGTATGATGCCGTAGTGCGGCTGCTTTCCGAAATTCACAATAGAGTCAGCCGGCTTGTCTGTCTCCCACGTTATGGTAGCAGTATGGTTAGTACTGGACGCAACGCGTACGTTCGTGATGTCCGGTGGATCGTCCGCGAGCAGACGCTCACCGCCAATAACGAACGCTAGCGCTAGAAGTAGTGTGAAAGCTGGAATAAGGTGCAACTGTATACGCATACGAGCGGTCGCCCCCCGTGCTATTTTTTACGACGGAGGTACCAAAGAACGATAAGGAACGAACCTACGATGACAAGGAGGATCGCCCACCATGGGTAGAAATAGTAGGTAGACGGTCGGGTGCAGGTGTAGTGGCTACTCGCGTTCCCGTCACAGTATCGGTCGCTTGCCACTGACAACAGTCCTGTGAGCACAAGGCCAAGTCCAATGAATATCCTCGCGTCACGGGCGACTACGCGGATGTCACCACGCAGTTTGCGCCACACCAGCGACACGAAAGCACCGATGGTGAGCATCACGCGCCTCACAAAACCTGCCACTCCTCTTGCACTGGAGCGTCTCCGTACCCTTCTTCTCATGTACCTCCAAGTATACGATACAAGTGCGTTTTCTTGAAACGAGGACACTGCGTGTCTCCGTCTACCGAGTACGCACTCATATGCTATACTGTGGCTGTTACGCACCATAACCACCATCACCATGAAGAGCGCATCTAGCACACGTACACTTCTGTATACGACATATGACGCGCACCTAGCCGCCGCACTGTGCACCTATGCTGACGAGCAGCCCGCATTTGGCAGACAGCTCCACGCTCTGCTGCACGACACGTGGCATGGTGGCGTGTCCACACCACACTATGTGCCCGTATACATACCGGCACTGCTTCCTTCTGACGACGAAGCAGCGTTCAACCGCGCACGGTGGCTTCTCGGTTCGATAGCTGATCCGCAGCACAGTACCCATGAAGTTGAGAGTGTCCTGTCGTCCTGGTATCGGCATCAGGAGCGTGAAGAGCCGCGCTCACTCGTGTTGGGTTTGAAGTACGGTATTGTCGACTACGGCGTGATAGGACACCCTCGGCGCAAGTATGAGCCAATGGACATAATTGTGCATGACGATGCAGCTGCCTCAACGCCTGCAGTACAGCTTTCCCGCGTCGTCGCTACGCTGAGTCACCGTGTGGTCGAGCAGGGTCTGATATCTGCTGGTGGGCACACCGGGCGCCTTGAACCAGTGCTTGGCGATTGGTTGTTCGGCGAGAAGGAGATCGTGCTCCATGCTGCTCCCCGTGTGGCGTTACGGAGCATTGAACAAGCCGTCACCTCTTTGAAAGCACCGTGTGGAATTCTGAGAGACGAGCGTGGAGTTGCGGCTGTAGCGCTCACCCCTACGCTTGACCTTACAGACCTTCCCGGCAGTCCGGATACGAGAGCGCTGTAACACTAACGTGTACGGGAAGCTGCTTCGTTGCCGGTAACGTTGGTCGGATCATCTACAGTATCAACATTCTTGCGCTCCGGAAAAAGTATCACAAAGCGCGAACCTTCACCTTTTATCGACTCTACTGTGATCGTGCCACCCATGTGGTCAACGAGATATTTTGTTATCCAAAGCCCCAGCCCAGTGCCAGAGACACCTTTCGTTTCAGTCGTCTCCACACGGTAAAATTTGCCAAAGAGATTGTGCTGCTCTTCGGCGGTCATACCAACACCACTGTCACGTACTGACAGCTCTATACCGGCCGATGTACGTTTCTGTGCAATAACGACCGTACCTTCAAACGTGTACTTCACCGCATTTGACACAAGATTGATCATGACCTGTTTGAGGCGCCCTCTGTCAACACGGACTATTGCGTTCTGCGCATCTTCGTCCACATCCAGGACAAGTTTGAGGTGCTTGTCGTGTGCAGCATCCTTGAACATGTCGTTAACCTCTACAAGAACATCAGCGGGCGTAAGGTAGTCGGGCGAAAAGCGTAGGCGTCCCATTTCAATACGTGAAACGTCGAGTATGTCATCCACCAACTGCCGTAATTCTGTCGCAGATATGTCGATACGTCGCAGGTACTCGTTGCGTTGCTCGGGTTCAGTATCGCCTTCCTTTAAAAATTCAATGTATCCCCGTATGACAGATAGTGGACTCTTGAGTTCATGACTCGCCATTGATATGAAACTGTCCTTCAGTTCATCAACTTCCAACTGCTTTTTGTAGAGTGAGGCGTAGTCGACGATACGCGCATGACGTACGAACAAATACATGATGATGATGAGCACCAGACCAAGAACAACAGTGCTTTGAAGTATTTCCTGTTGTAGCAGCATATCCGCTTCGGACAACCTCATGCCTACTACTGCTACGGCTTGCGGTGACCCGCTCGGATCCAGGATGGCCCGGGTTGTAACAATGCGTCGATCGTCCCCCGCGCCTGTAAATGTGGTGATAGCATTCCTCGTATCCACCCAAGCATGGTCCGCTTGACGTACGAGGAGAGGATCTTGACTCAGACTTCCTTCTTGGCTTCCGTCGTGCGATATGTATATCCTGTATGCATCGTTGCCGTGCGGTGCAAGAATTTGTATGTATTCGATAGTGCGATTTTGCTCCATGAGCGACTGAATGCGCGTGCGCATAAGTGGTTGGTCTTGGAGCGTATCCGGGGCAAAGAGAACAAAGCTGTCTAAGAGCCAGCCAGCACGGTCGTTGAAGAGTTGACGCTGTGCGTCTTGTGCAAGTGCAGCAAAATTGAAAACGGTAAGTATGAAGGCGCCGAGTATGAAGGCGCCGACGAATGCAGTAAACCACACCTGTGGATGTTCCACGAGAAACCGAAAACCTGTGCTGAAGTAGTAACCGAGATTACGTTTCCTCATGCTGTTCTGATACTTTATCGAACGTGTCGCGGCGCGACCTCAGCATACCAATCCACACAATTCCGGCTGACGCGAGTAGAAGGACGAGACCAAAACCGGACAGTAGCATTATCTGCATGGAGTTCTCGACCGGATCAGCTGTCGCGGTCAGCGGAACAAACTCGATAGCTTCTGCAGTTTTCACGAAAGGCACTGCCGCGCTCTTTGCGAGAATCCTACCCGAGTTGTCGACGCTTGCCACAAATACCTCATGCGTACCGTCTTCTAGTGTTTGGTCGACGGTATATTCGTACCTCCCTGCCGCGTCCGCTCGAACAGTGATGATGACGGGGGTACTGTAAATATATAGCGTTACGAATGAAAGTGGCTCAGCAGTGCCAGCTAATCGGACGGACGTTTCGGACGAGCGAGAAGCACTAGTGGAGGCTTCACCCGCAAACTCAACAGTATCTACCGTGAACAGCCAGGGAACTTCCTTCCCGGTGACACGAGGCGACTCGACCACGACGGGCTCCGTATCATTCGTCCTAGGATCAAGACCGAGCAGCACCCGCTCACCGTCTGATAGTATGCTCCTGCCCGTAAATGGATCATCGGGATTGGTGCCGTAAATGTTTTCCTCGTCATAGTCGGATATGCCGTCGCCGTCGGTATCACGCAGGCGAATAATTCCACGCCGTTCCGTGAACGTGTTGTCCTGTTGGGTGCTGATCATGCCATCGGACGATACAATATTCCAATTCTCATCACCTGTCGGTGCATCGGAAGGAGTATGTTCGCCTTCGCGTGAGGTACGCGCAAGTGTGTTTGATGGCAGTGGTGGAACCGTAGTTCCATGTACCGCGGTAGGATGGTAGGAAAATAATCGTTGTACCAAATCCTCCCTGCCCTTCTGCGAAGAGGTGCGGAGTACGTCGAACGGAACGTCACCCATCTCTTCCACAACCGCCTGGCGTGCCGTTATGATTCCGCCCGGTGCCACGATATCTCTCGTTGTGGTCTCGAGACCTATCGTTGCGGGTTCTGGTACGGGTGTGAGCGATACTTCATACGGCTCTTGCTCGAGAGCGGTCGGCACACGCTCCATCGTGCGTGTTACATTCAATGGAAGGTCGGCTTCCGTCGTATCAGTGACCGGAAGAAATGCATCATTCTTCGTGTCACCCTGCTCGTCGGGTCCACCAACACGGTCGAAACTCACACACAACGGAACAAACAGGTACGAGCTACTGTGTGGATACATGTGGTGTACACCATCTACACGTGTCACTACTCTGTCTATGCTGATGGGGGTGTCAACTTTACTCACGTAGGTAGTATCCCAGTCGGGTATGTCTCTAGCCGGAGGAACTTCAACCTGTATCGAACCTTCGGCATCGTACAGAATTACGAACCACTCCTCATGGTCCTTTGTACTCGTCTCAGCTCCAGCGCTCTGACTCGCATACCGTACCTCGTACAGACCCTCAGGAATATACGTTGATGTCGGTCCTCGTCGTGCGTCATACTGTGTCCCGTTTGCACGAATCCCCAGATCATCCACTTTATTCGCACCTGCCTTGGTAAAGTCTACGATCGTTCTGTTACTCCGTGGGGGCAAAGGACATGATACATGCGTGGATTCGGAGACTACAACTGGTTCACTGACAACGTTTACGAGTTCTCCCACTACCTCCCCGTCTGTGCCAGTGAGATTGGGCACACGATCGAGGGCGACACAGAGTGGGGCGACTGGGTGAGCGCCACCGTCCGGATATGCCCCGTGTCGTGCAATCGTCGTAACGATGCTTGTGGGGAGGTTCAGCGTTGGGACGAGTTCCGTTACCAGCTGCTCGTCGTCATTAATGTCACGCGTTTTCGTGCTCTGTGCCACGACCTCGTCCTTGTCACCGTACAGTTCAAGGTACCACTGTTGCTGTCTTTCAAAACTATTAACAGACGCTTCGGGATAGAATGACGCAAGTCGCAGTTCGTACGTACCGGCTGGTACTGTGGTTGAAATCCTTCGTTGTGCAGCCTGCTGTGTACTATTTGCCTCAACAACGAGGTCCTGAACAGAGTGTGTGCCACCAACAGTGAAATCTATGAGTATCCGTCCCTCTGCCACGGGAAACGGACAGGTGATATAGAATTCTGTGTCGGGATGAAAACTCTCAGTGGCGCTGATGTCATAACCCGCAGAGTGCGTGTCCGTGGAAACTGGTTCTATGTGGAGGGAGTCCTCACCGACGGTCGGGGCTGTACTGTAGGTGGTCTCCGCCATGGTGTCACTCTGCGTTTCGTTCGTTGCTTCCGCATGTATCGCGTCCGTCAAAACACTGTACGCGTCCGTGGGATCGTATACATCGCCTTCACTCGACACTCCTTGCGTATCCGATGCACTGTCGTACATAGTAACGTCAACGGTATCTGATGCATGTTCAATTGTCGTAGCAAGGTATTGACTGCTCGGCTGGTCAAGAACAATGGTACCTGCACCAAGTATGGTACTCGCGAGACCACCGGCTAGCGCTAGCGCTACCCCATTTTTATACATAGGTACAGTATGACGTACTTTTCACGATCAGGAGTACCTGCCATGTGGATATATGCTCACAGCGCAGCATCGGCAAACTCCTTGAACAAACGCGTCAAGCGCTCTTGATCCGCAATTAGTTCTTCATGCAGTGCACGCAGTGTATCGTACCGCTCCTCAGCAAGCGTCGTTGCATTGTTTATGGCGTTAATGTGTTCTGTGGTTAGTTCACCTTCGTCCGCCAGCACTTGGGTTATGATTGCGTACGCGTGCTCGTTGATCTCACTCTGCACCGAAGTGATGCGTGCGGAGAGTTCTGCACGCTTGCGCGCGACGGCAACGATCTCTGACGAGCGCCGTTGAAGTTCAATCGAACGAAATACCCGTGCCGCATTGTCGAGTTTCTGCAGCGACTCGTACAGCGCTGCTTGCATAGCTTGAGCAGAATCTATTTCTTTTTTCAACGAATCCAAATTTGAGAATGCAAGACGTGCAAGCTCCTCTCGTCTTGTCACGTCCATATCTTCGGTAAGCATGCTTTCTAGCAGTACAAAGAGCTCGGCGCGGTCTGTGTTCGATTCGACACTTGGAAGGTGGACCAACAGCTCAACACGCTCGGCAACCTCGGCGTAATCACCATAGACATTGATAAATGCCACAGCTGCAGCCTGTTCTCCCTCAAATCCCCCATAGTACCGCCACATGAACACACCCCCACTACCAAGGATGGCTGCAACTATTATGGTGGTGAGTACCGCGCGCATACAATATATATAACGTTTATGTCGTGCTACGTTCTGAGTTCATGTCTCCTTGCTCTTTATAGTGCATATCATACGTACTGTGTCTACTAATCTCCTGTTGCATAGAATGTGTTCAGCCCATAGTGTGCAACACCTGCCGTCCCGGTAGGCACGTAGACTCCCCAGTACAGGTCGTCGGTTATTGGAGTCGTGGTACTTGTAGGTTTTGGCAGATCTACCTCAAATGTGCTTGCAGTACCTGTAAGGGCTGTGCAAATGGCACATGCAGAGTAGGTGAAGCTTGACGTTGCGTACTTTTGATTCGCAACAGGAATTGTGCTGGGACCGGCGGTCATGTCCGTACCCTCAACCGTGATGTCAATGGTATCGTTGCCGGTGTTTTGGAATGTTGAGCTTGCGTTAACTGCACCGGTGTCTTGTCCCACACCAAGCGTCCCATACTGGATTTCCGCTGTCTTAGGCGCGAGTGCCCATAGGGTGTATAGGTCCACAGCAACCGAGGTATCGGTTGCTACGTTGCTGGTACTGTCAATGACGTAGAGGTATGCTTCCCAATGTTCTGCAGCATAGGTGCTGCCGACGTCTGTTGGCTCGGCAAAGAATTGAATATCAGCGCTGCATTCGACGGTACAGCTGTTGCCTGAGCAGCCGGTGAGTGGACACTCGAGTGAGTTCAGACGGTAGCAGTTGTTGAGGTCCTCACTGCAGGTGTCGGTCACGCCGCTCCGGTATATGGTTGAGGTTGCATAGAGAATGTCGGTGTAACCGTTGAGGTCGCTCACGGTACCGGTAGCGTAGACCGTGACCGTTTGTCCTTCAATGAGACTTATGTTCTGATCCTGGTTAAGCTTCCAGTTCGTGATGACCGGTGCAAACCGGACGGAAGCCTCCGCTACACGTAGGTACGTGTCAAGTTCCACACCGCCGTTTGTTGTCCGCATGCAGTAATTCGAGTCTGTCGCATAGTCGGTGAACTCCATACTGTACTCAATTTCAGTGATGTTGTTCTGCTCCAGTGTGGAGGATGCACTTTGATTTGATGGTGACTCAACAACGTCACCTGCGACAAAATCTCCATCGAGTACCGAATATAGGTGTTCCGTTGTCGCTTCCCCGTCGGTCACTTGTGTACTTGCGGTCATACAGACGGGTGATGTTCCGCATCCGGAAGCGTTGGGCACATCGTTGTAGTCAACATCAGGCACTCCTTCACAGGCGCCGTATGCACCCTTGGATGCATACTGCAAGCGCCAGTACTGACCACTGATCTGGGTACCTGTGTTCTCCACCATGAAGCGCAATCGAAAGTTCTCGTTCGGTGGCTGGCCTGTGAGCATTGTATCTTGTGCTACCTTCCATGTTGCTCCACTGTCACCCTGCTCGAGCCCGATTCGGTATGATGGCTCGTTTGCCACGTATGGACGAACGCTGTAAAAGTCCCAACCCTCGTTCTGGAACCAGAACGTAAATCCCATGCCTCCCGAACTGTACGTACTGTCGGTCACTGACGTTGTCGCAAAGACCGACTCCGTATCGTCGTAGACGGTAACATTGATAGAGTCATCGGAGAGCCAGTCTATCTCAACCTCGTACCACCCAGTAGCCCAAGTTACGGACGTAGTAGCTAGTTCGGTCGCGGCGCCCGCGTCGCTGTTGCTGGTAATGTTCTCAGAAATTGTGACCGTATCGTTGGTATATTGGTCGAGACAGACACCGTAGTTCTGGCCTGATCCCTGCACACCAAACAGGGTGCACGGTTCATCGTCGGTCCCGGCAGTGATTTTTTGGAAGAACCTGATGGTGGAGTCCTGCGTGGTTGATGCAGCACCAGTGCGATAGATACCACCATTGGTTTGTTTGTCAGTGTTGCCGCCTGAAGCAGACAAACCATAGCTCCCTTCCCAGTTGTATGAGGCATTTGTAGCAAAGTAGGAAATATCTTGCGCACTGCCAGAGTACTCTGTGATGTTGTTGTCCTCGAAGTCATCAAAGAAACTGAAGACGTTGGCACCATTCTCGTCTGACGTTGCAAGCGCATTGCCGTAATACACGTAGATGCGAGTCACGCCGTCCGCTTCTACCGTGGGTACTTTCACCCAGGCGGTCGCTGTAGCAGACAGTGCAACGTCCTCAAACCAGTACGAAAGCGAGGTAGTACCAGAATCATCAGTGAACCGAAGGTCGTCGAAATCTGCCTGCATGTCACTGTCGTACGGAATCTCAACCTCGAAGGCATAGTTCGTCAGCTCCGGTCCTCCACTATTATAAATCTTGATGGGTTTACGCTTGGACCAGCTCGCATTGTACCACTCGCTATCCGGTGCCGCTTCACCACCGTCATCGTTCCTAAAGCGGTAGTGTGTCTGCGATACCTCGAGACAGTCACTGTCGCTCCACCGTATTTGACCACAGGCGTCCACGCCATCACTGTCAAAGTCCTCACCATCATAATTTCCGGCATGGTTCACGTACTGCCAGATATTACTGGTCGTCCCAACTCGCGTGATGTTGTACCCGGACGTGATACCGGTACTTGTGGAGAACGATAGTGTTGAAAAAGTGCGGGACGGATTAGCATTTATCGTTGTGGAGGATACTCTCATCATGGTGCCACCATTGGTCGTAAGTGTATACGTACCATTGTTCATGTTTGTAATGGTTGGTGTTCCAGAGAAATTGAGTCCCAGCGCGTCGGTACCTGACACGCTATAGTGCTCTGCATTGAACGTACCGCCGTCAACGTTAAACTCGTATGCTCCCGAGGTAATGACATCAATAACGGTGACGTTGCCCACGGCACCTACGATGTTCAGCGCACCACCCGTAAGTACCACCGATGAGCTTGAGGCGATGCGGACATCAACTGCACGTGAGCTCCCACCGAGCGCAGTACCGTCAAAGTCAGTCGCGTAGCTCCAGTGCTCAGTACCTGTACTTCGTTCATACATTCCATAGATATACAGACTGCCGTCGTTATTGCCGTGATCCTGTGAGTAGAGATAGGCGCTGGTCTGTGTCGTGGTGGTCGCCGCGCTCGAGTTCCACATGGAGAGGTGGGTATTCTCACCGATAGTGAGGAATGCATACGTATCTCCGGTGGAGGTCTTTGTGTTGATGCTGTAGGTCGTACCCGATGCGTTGAGGAAGAGCGTGCTGTCGGTCCAGTCTGTCGCTGCTCCACCTATCTCATTTGTGAACATGCCGCCTACCTCAAGAACGGTGCCTGTTGCCATGGTGTAGCTCGCTCCCGTCTGTAAGACCCAATCACCTGTTGATGTTGCACTCGTGGCAACCGTCCATCCTCCTCCACTGCCCTCAAAGATGACGGTAGCAAGTGTGGCACCACCAGGGTCCACCGTCTGGCCGGTCGTGGTCGCAAAGAAGTACAACGTGCCGCCATTTGCGTTGAACGTGGAGCTCGCAATAAGCGACCCCCCGATACCAAGCGCTGCTGCAGGCGCGATCAACCCGCCGCTTGCAATCGTCACCGAACCGGTCGTGGTAGCTGCAGTGTCGACAAACGACCATGAGCCGGAGCCGGTCACGAGGAGCGAGCCGAGTGAGCTGCCACCGAGTGTTAGTGTTTGTGCTGCCTCTATACCATAGAGTTCCAACGTACCGGCTGTCTGTACGAAACTCCCGCCAGTATTGTCAAAGCTCGTACGTACCGCAAGCGTGCTACTCGGCAGGGTGACGGTGCCCGACTGTATCGAGACCGACCCGGTTGATGTGGCGTTGGTATCGAGCATCGACCATGAGCCAGATCCAGTGAAGACGAGCGAACCGGCATCATCCCCGCCGAACGTGATCGTCTCCGTGCCACTTCCGGTGAAGATAAATGTGGTCGTTGTGCCATTGAACGTATCACTATTGGACAGTGAGCCACCAACAGCGAACGTACTGGTTGCAAGTGTCACGGTGCCGCTCGTGATGGTCACACCACCTGTCGTGGTCGCATCACCCTCCACAAAGGTCCAACCGCCGCCACTTCCGTTGAACACCATATTCGCAAATGCGCTCGTATTGGAATCAATGGTCTTGCCGCTCGTCGTCGCCGTAAACGTGAACGTGGAATTCGCGGCGGTAAGTGAGCTTCCGGTACCGCTCTCAAAACTTCCCCCAACGGTATGGCTCTCCGTTCCCGCCGCGGTAAAGCCAGCATCGTCCTGAAGCTCGAGCGTACCATCGTAACTCGTGCCGCCGCCGAGTGGCGCGACCGACACATCCCCGCCCGGGGCCAGTGTCTTACTGTCCCAGACGATGAGCTTGCTTCCCGCATCGAGCGTGAGCGTGTCCGGACTACCAACGTCTGCGTCGAAGAGAATGTCAGCGTCCTGGTCAGCGTCGTACGCATCAAGGTCGTCGATGGTAATGGGGTCACCCCCTTCGTGACGGACAATGAGCCGGTCCTCGTACAGGTTCATGTCGTTAATGTTCGTGATCGGATCGACGGTCACATTCGCTGCCTTCGCACCGCCGTTGGTATCCAGATACACCGTAAAGACGTCGCCAACATTGTACACAATACCGGTGAACTGGTAGAGGCCGGTGCCCGCGTTACAGCTTGTGGTCGTGGGATTCGCACCATTGATGAGGAACCGCACGACCGGTGTCGAACCGTCGCAGACCGACGAGACCGTTGCCTCATCCGTGCCGTATACATAGCCAGACAGTGTGATCTGCGCAGCTGAGTCATCCCATATGATGTAGCCTGGGTCCCCACCCGGATCAGCATCGAGCGCCTCACCATCGAAGTTGCCATAGTGGCTTGTGAAGCGCCAGCTGCTTCCGGTCACGCCCGTTGCCGTCACGTTCGTGCCGGTCGTAACACCTGACGTGGTGGCAAACCGGTTGTTGTACATGATCTTCAAAGGATTGGCTGTTATCACACTTGCGGCAACGGTGATAAGTGTCCCAGCGTCAACCGACAGCTCGAGGTTACCATCAGAGAGCGAGGTCACCGTAGGCGAGCCGCTGATATTGAGACCGCTCGCGTCCATGTTTCTGAGTGCGTAGTACTGGGCGCTGATGGTGCCGCCTGAGATATTGAAGCTGTACGTGCCGGAGCCCTGGTTCTGTATCGTCGTGGTGGCGGTCGAGGTGCCGAGCATCTCAAGCGTGCCACCGGAGCGCGTAATGGTGCTGCCACTTGCAACGTACACGTCGACAACCCGCTCGCTAACGCCGGACAGGTCTGTACCATCAAAGTCGGTCGCCCAACTCCAATAGTCGGTGCCGGCGCTCCTTACATAGTCACCCCAGATGTAAAGGTCACCATCGACACCGTCGTGGTCCTGTGAGTAGAGTGAGCCGCTGCCGTTCACACTGAAGCTCGTGCTTGTGCTGTACCACATGCGCACGTCCGTATTCGCGCCAACCGAGAGCGTGCTATACGCGTCACCGGCATCTGTTCGTGTGTTGACCGAGTAGCTCGTGCCCGAGTTCAGGTACAGCGTACTACCGGTCCACGTGGTCGATGCACCACCAACGAGATTGGTGAACATACCCTGCACCTCAAGTATCTCGCCACTCGACAACGTCCAATCCGAGCTGGAGCTTATGGAGAAATTGCCGGTCGACGTCGCGCTCTCGGTAAGGGTCCAGCCGCCGGTGCTACTCTTGAAGTCCATGTGGTGGAACGTGCTACCTCCCGCGGAGACCGTCTCACCGGTGTCGGTGCTGTTGAAGATGACACCGCCGCCATTTGCCGCAAACGTACCGTTGTTATCGTAGGACCCACCAATGAAGAGGTCATTTGCACCTGCCGCCTCGTAGGTAGCATTTGCGGCTATGGTCATGTCGCCAAGCACCGTGATGAGCGGATCGTTGGTGTTTGCTTGTACAGTCACCGCAGCACCCGCACCGACTAAGAATTCTTTGTCCACCGTGAAATTACCGGTCTCTACCGTGTATGTTGGTGAGCCGGATGTTGGTGCTGCTTGGAGCGTATAGTAGTTGACGGCAGCAATGGTGGTGTCGAGGTTACCGTTATACGTTGTGGTCGATGTTTGCGGTGCCCACGTACCAGTGTGAGTGAGCACAGTACCCGACCCGCTGAAGAACCATTCGACCGAGCCGGCTTGGAGGGTGTGGTTGACTCCTATCGTGAGCTCGCCATCGATGACGATGTCTCCTGTTCCCACCTTGGTTGTTGTGGTTGCTGTTGACGTCGCAAAGATGATGTCATGGAACGTCCAGTCACTGTTGCCACCAAAGGAGTCACCGTGAAGTAGAGTGACAGCACCACCCGTCATATTGAACACACCGTCACCGGTCACTGGTCCATCAAATACCGTTAGGTCGGCAGTACCCGTCACTGTGCCTGCCGACAACAACAGCTCGCCGCGTATGGTCGTCGACGAGGCAATGGTCCAGCTGCCTCCGGTGCCATTGAACTCAACATCAAAGAACGATGATGCCGGCTGAATGGTCTTGCCGCTGGTGGTGGCTGTGAAGGTCACGATCGAGTCGGCGCGTACAAACGTGGAACTGGTGGCTGCTGTCCATGAGCCTCCGACGCTATGCTCCTCAGAACTTGCAGCAGTAAAGATCGCATTATCCGCCAAGTGTATGGAACCATCATAGCTCGCCCCAGAGCCGCCGGACTCCAGTGTGACATCTCCACCTGGTGCAAACTCCTTATTCTGCCACACGTAGAGCTTGGTGTCCGGCTCTGTGAGCAACTGATGGATGATGGTGGTCGTCGCAATGAACGGCACATCAAGGTCATCCGTGTCATCAAAGATGGACATGTCTTCGATGGTGAGCGGCGTCACATCCTCATGCCTCACAATAATGCGGCGTTCGTACAGGTCAAAGTCGGTAATGTTGCCGTTGGGCGTTCTTGAGACCGTGGCCGCCTCAGTGCCCGCCGTCTTCAAGTACGCGGTCAAGACCACATCACCGCTAAAGGTCACGTTCGGTATGCTGTACGCGCCGGTGCCTGCCGCACAGCTCGCACTGTAACTCCCGGCACCGTCGACCTTTAAGTATACGACCGGTGTCGCCCCATCGCAGAAGGTTGGTACGCCTGCACCCTCGCCACTGTAGACCGTACCGGAGACGGCAATGACGAAGGCTGAGTCATCCCAGCGGAGTTCTCCCGGATTGCCGCCCGGGTCGTTGTCGTACCCCTCACCGTCGAGGTTGCCGTAGTGGTCACGGAAGGTCCAGTACGATGATGGGGCCGTTCCCACAACAGCGACGTTCGTGCCGGTGATCGCGCTTGTGGTCGCAAAGCCAAGGACGAAGACCTGCTTCGTGGGATTTGCGTCAATGGTACTCGAGGACACGCGCATGAGCGTTCCGCCGTTCTGGGTCAGCGTAAAGTGTCCGTTATCGAGCGAGGTGATACTGGACGAGCCCGAAATGGTGAAGCCGTTTGCGTCGAGGTTCGTGAAGGAGTAGTACTGTGCGTTGACCGTACCGTCCTCGACGGTCACACCATAGTCACCCGTCCCCTGGTGTGCAACGGATGTCGTCGCGGTGCTTGTCCCCTGTATCTCTAATGTCGCACCCGTAATGGTCGCATACGCACTATCGGCAAACCGAACCTGCACTGACCGTTCACTTCCTCCGGAGAGGTTCGTGCCGTCAAAGTCCGTCGCGGACGCCCAATACTCGGTACCCGAGGTGCGTACATACGTACCCCAGATGTAGAGGTCTCCGTCGACCCCATCGTGGTCTTGGGAGTAGAGCGAGCCCGTAGTGTCGACCGTGTAGGTACTTGAGGTGGAGTTCCACATCTTGATGTCGGTGTCTGCGCCAAGTTGTAGCGTTGCATAGCTGTCAGCACCTTGTGTTTTGGTGTTGATGGTCGAGGTTGCCCCCGAGTTCAGATAGAGCGTGCTGCCGGACCATGTGGTGGACGCCCCGCCCACAAGATTCGTCAAGTCACCCTGAACCTCGATGGTGCCGCCACTCGGTGCTATGAACGTGTCTGCGCTCTGAAGCGACCAGTCGTTCTCACTGGTCGCATCCGCAGAAACCGTCCAACCGCCCGTCGCACTATTGAAGGTCACGTTGTAGAAGTTCGAGCCACCGGTCTCAACCGTTTCGCCCGTGTCGAGCGATGTGAACGCTACGGTGCCGGTAGCGTGATAGAACGTACCAAACGCGCTGTCGAGCGAGCCGGCGATATCGAGCGTGCCGGTCGGTAGGTTCAGGTTCCCTGCGAGTATAATGACATCATTGACCACGGTAACGTTCGTATCACTGAGCGTGATATCACCACTCGCCCCGTCGACAAGCAGGTTGTAGAACGCGGAACCGTTGGTACTGACCGTCTCCGTGCCGGTACTGTAGAACCGTACGGTGCCGGTAGCATGCTCGAACGTACCTGCACTTGTCGTGAGCGAGCCCCCAATGTTGAACGTGCCTGTCGGGAATGTCACGGTACCGCTGGTCAGGCTCACGTCGTTGCTCGAAGTGGCGACCGTGTCCTGCATCGTCCAGCTGCCGCTGCCATTAAAGGTCATGTCAAAGAAGGCGGACGTGCTTGCTGTAATGGTCTCGGCGGTTGCCGCGTTGAAGTAGACAAGGCCGTTGTTGTGCACGAACGTACCGCCCGTAATGAGGAGCGAACCGCCAATGGTCGTGGTGCCGGTTGGCATGGTCACCGTACCGCTCGTCATGGTCACGTCGTTTGTGGCACTCACCTCGCCGCTCGGGAATGACCACGCACCACCCGCACCAGTGAAGGTAAGGTCGTAGAAGGAGGACGCACCCGCGTCGATGGTGTTGCCACCACCGGTGCTGCTGAAGAGCACCTCTCCGTTCTGCGGTACGAGTGTTCCATTGTTGTCGAAGCTGCCGGTCAACTCGAGCGTATAGCCACCGAGCGCGAGCGTGTCATCCGCCCCTACGAGTACAGTCGTTGCTTTCACGTCCGACGTGAGCGCAATGGTCTTGTTGTTGCCATCGACAACGACAAGACCCATGTCCTGGAGCCCGCTCGATGCATCACTCCAGTTGCTGGTTCCCGTACCATCGAAGGTCGTGGTGCCGGTACTCTTCACGAACACGCCCGTAGGCCCGATGACAAGGTCGTCCGCGATCATTATCTCGTACCCTGCACCCGGTGCGAGCACTCCGGAGGTGGCAGTGAGCGTTCCATCGATATCCAAAAGCGAGGAAAGTGTCCACGTTGCGTTCGAGGCACCTTGGCCAAACGTCACGTTATTGAACGCACTTGTCGTTGCTGTACTGGAGTCAATGCTCTCGAGCGTGGACGTCGCATCAAAGATGACGCTCGAGGTGTCAGCAAGGAAAATGCCGTCGTTGGTCCACGAACCGGAAACTTCGAAGGTGTTGCCGCTTGCAACCAATGTTCCCTCAATATCGATATCGTGAGTGTGAATGACCTCCGCGGTCGATGTGCTCGGCGCATATGTCGAACCATCACGCACCCAGAGCTGCTCACTGCCGCACGATGGTTGCCCGCTCTCGCAGACGTAGAGGTCGTTACTTGCATCGACATCAAAGAATATATCCTCATCACCGGAGACGGAGTTGTCAAAGCTGCCGAGTTCTAGGTTGGTGGTGGTCGCATTGTCGTCCGAGCCGATACTAAGGTGCTGTTCGTAGAGCGTCATACCGGTGATCGGTCCGGAGCCGTCGTAGACGGTGACCGCGACCGCTTCGTTTGCCTCACCAGCACCGTCTATCCAGACGGTGACCACGTCACCCGGGAAGGTGGTGACGTTGCTGATGGTCCAGTTGCCAGCGGTGATGGAACCAGTCTTGCCTATCTGTTCTGCACCGTTCACTGCTACGGCAACGGTGCCAGCGGTGACGTTTGTCACCTGATCGTACTCACGTGCGATACCGCTGACGTTGATACCCTCAGACCACGTGACGGTCCAGTCATTGATGACGGGGCAATTGCTGCTCTGGTCACACTCAAGGTACGCCTTGATGCGAAGCTCATTGTACGTGGTCGTGTTGAGGCTGTTGATGTCTATGGGGCCCGTCGTGGTACCCACAGAGTTATTGGGTATATCGACATCGGGCACGAGCTTCCAACTCGAGGAGGCGGTGTCGTAGTATTCGACCTGGTAGGTCGTCGTACTGTTACCAGGTTCACTGTCGGTCCATGATACCTGGTCCCACTGCGGCCCGTTCCCATCATCAAAATCGATCGTGGGCGAATACAGTGTACCGGCAACTGCACTATTGCGAGGTGCCATCATGAACGGCTCCTTGTATGGCGAGCCGGTCACCGACGGACTCGTCTCAAGTGTCTGCGCGCTGCTCCACACAGAGCCGTTCCAGTAGGAGAAGTCATACTGGCTGTTCACGTCGTCGAAGGCAACCGCGAGGATAAGACCGTCGTCGCTCCGTGCCGTTTGGACAGTGCTCGCGTCAGTAATGGTCGAGACACTTGCTTCACCGGACCAGGTCGCTCCGTTCCATGATTGGTATCGTACGTTCGTTGTATCACTGTACACCGCCATGACGTACCCATTGCGTGCACCCTCTGTCTCGTACGCACAGTCAACAGGACGATCGGTATCAGCGTTACCGAGAGTCTCAAGTTCTTGCTGGTTCGCCCATGCAGCTCCGGTCCAGTGCACGACGCCAATGTCATTATCCTCATCGATATAGCAGACGGCAATTGCATCACTCCCTACGTCACGGTTGAGGTTTGCCCATTCAAAGTCATCTCCGATTGATTGTGTACTGGCCCCGG